>CAITMP010000275.1 GCA_903893525.1 uncultured Acidobacteriia bacterium
CGCTGCTAGCGTCTGCGGCCGCCACGGGCGCTTTGGCTCAAACCTTCCGCGGCAGCCTTGCGGGAACCACATCCGATTCCTCGGGAGCCACCATCCAAGGTGCGACTCTCAAGCTGGAGAACCCGGCCACCGGCTTTGCCCGTTCCACAACATCGTCGTCGACCGGCGAGTTCATTTTTCCCGATCTGACGGTCGGCTCGTACACGCTGACGGTCAGCAGCACCGGCTTCGCCACCAAGAAAATTGGTGGAATCGAAATCGAAGTTTCGCGTACATCCAACCTCGCGGTCCAATTGGGTGTGGCCCAGCAGTCGGCAGTTGTGGAAGTCACGGCGTCGGCGGCCACGATTGAAACCAGCTCGAGCGCGTTGGTCGGCGTGGTGGACCGCAAGACGGTCGCGGACGTACCGCTCAACGGTCGCGATTTCCGCCAGCTGATCAAGATGGCACCGGGCGTTTCCCCGTCGACCAGCTCGGTCAACGGCATGCGCACCAGCGGCAACAACTACCAAATCGACGGTGCGGACAACAACGATGCATTCCAAAATGCAGCGGCCGTCAACCAGGGCGGTGTGGCCGGTATCGCGGGCACCTTGCTGCCGGTCGAGGCGATTGACCAGTTCTCGGTGCAGTCGAACGCGGGTCCCGAAGTGGGCCGCAATGGTGGTGCATCAGTCAACTTGGTGCTGAAGTCGGGCACGAACGTGCTGCACGGCACTGCTTTCTACAACAACCGCAATGAAGCACTGGCGTCGATTTCGCCCTTGCTGCCGGCCGGCGCTCCCAAAGCGGTGATTCGGAACAACCAGTTTGGCTTCTCGGTGGGCGGCCCTGTGATCAAGAACAAGACGTTCTTCTTCGCGGTGGGTGAAGGACAGCTGGCGATTGCCAACAACTCCGTGCTGGATACCACTCCCTCCGATGCGTGGGTCACCCAGGCTAAGACGGTTCTGGCCAAATACAACACGCCGGTGAACCCTGTTTCGCTGAACCTGCTGACAATCTGGCCCGCGTCCAGCCGCACCGGCCCCGCGACGGCCAACAACTACATCAGCAACGCACGCAACGATTACAACAGCTTCAACGGTGTGATCAAGATCGACCACCGCTTCAACGACAAGCATTCAATTTTCGCCCGCTACTTTGGCGGCACCGGAACTCAGACGGCCGACGTCGGTTCCCACCTGCGGGACTTCTTCCAGGTTGCCCCCAGCCACATGCACAACATCTCGGTGGTGGAAAACGCCATCCTGTCGCCGACCATGGTGAACCAGGTGACCTTGGGCGTGTACTACTTCCTGCAAACGTTCAATGATTCGAATACCGGATTCAACCCGATTGCGCTCGGTCTGAACACCGGCGTGACGGAACCGACCCTGATCGGGTCGCCGAAGATGACCATTTCCGGCTTTGATTTTGTGGGTGCCAGCAACCCGCTTGGTCGCATCGACACCACCGGCCACATCACGGACAACCTCTCGATCACTTCGAAGGGCCACCTGTGGAAGTTCGGCGGCGAATACCGGCGCGCGGTTCTCGACGTGTTCTACGACATCAACAAGCGCGGCACGTTTACTTTCGACGGTACGCGCGGACCGTGGTCCACCGACACGACCTTGTCCGGAAACCTGCGCTCGCTCGCTGACTTCCTCGCCGGAACACCCAGCAACTCCAACGGTGCGACCATCGCGCGCGGCCAGTTGCAACGGCTCTACTTGCAGAACTCCTTTGACTTCTGGGCAGGCGACACCTGGCAGGTCACGCCTCGGCTGAGCTTGAACTATGGCGTCCGCTATACGTATCACGGACCGCTGTACGACGACAAGAATTCGATCACGAACTTCGTCCCGTCGATTGGCTTCGTGACCCCCGGCAAGGATTTCGGCTCGCTCTATCCGAAGGATTGGAACAATTTGGCACCGCGTCTCGGATTCGCTTGGACGCCGTCGAAGGATTCCAAGACCTCCATCCGTGGCAGTGTGGGCGTGTTCTACGACGTGCCCGCCCTGAACTTCTTTACTGCCAACACTGGCGTGCCGAATGGCGGCGCGGCGGGTGTCAACGCCAACCCCGGCGGTGCGAACCCCGTCTACACGCTTTCGGTGAAGAATGTCACGTTCACGCCGGGTGCTGCAATCTTCGGTACGGCCGCTCCAACGCCGCCCTTCGGTGCCTTCGGGGTCAGCCAGGACTACCGGACGCCCTATATCTACAACTACAACCTGAACGTGCAACGGCAGGTCTCACGCGCCACGGTCCTGCAACTTGGGTATGTGGGCAGCAGCGGTCGCAAACTTTCGGTTTTGCGCGATATCAACCAAGCTGTGGTTACCAACGGTATCGCGGTTCGGCCTTATGCGACGCAGTACCCGAACTTGTCGGCCATTGACCAGGCTGAATCAATCGCCAACTCGAACTACAACTCGTTGCAGTTCCAGGCGCGGCAGAACTTCTGGAATGGACTCTCCGGAATGTTCAACTACACGTTTGCCCATGCGATCGACAATACGTCGGACGTGCGGAACACCGTCCCCACCAACAGCTACAACCTGCGGAATGAACGAGGCAGTTCGACGTTCGACATCCGTCAGATTGTGACCAGCTTCCTGAGCTACGAGGTCCCGACCTTTACCAAGATGGCCCCCCGGCTGATGAAGGGCTGGCAGCTGAACTCGCTGTTTACCTTCCACGGCGGTTCCCCCCTGAACATCCTGGCGGGCTCGAACGTGAGCTTGACCGGCGAAAACCGCGACCGCGTGGATCTTGTGGGTGATCCGTTCGCCAACGTGCCCACGCTCACCGGGACAACTGCCGTTCAGTACTTCAACAAGGCGGCATTTGCGAAACCGGCGAACGGGACGTTCGGGAACTTGGGACGGAACTCGTTCTACGGCCCCGGTTTCGGCTCGGTGGATTTCTCAGTGTTCAAGAAGACGCCGATCACGGAGCGGATTTCCACCGAATTCCGCGTCGAGATCTTCAACATCTTGAACCGCACGAACTGGGCGAATCCGAACACGTCGCTTTCGAGCTCCAGCTTCGGCCAGATGACCCAGACCCGGAACGGTAGCTCGGCCCCTGGGTTGGGCTTCGGTGAACCCCGCAACGCGCAGGTGTCTTTGAAGGTAATCTTCTAGTTCGGAACTTTCGAAGTACGCTAAAAAGTACGGCCCGGACGAAACTTGTCCGGGCCGTACTTTTTTGCGCTTTGGTTTGTGACGCTATTGCTTTACGTAGATTTGGACCAGACGCCCCTGCCGGACATCGGCGCTGGGGAAGGAATCCTGCAGGATGATCACGTTGGTGGGAAAGCCTGCCTGCGTGATGGTGTCCGCGGGGAGCTTTACGTTGACCTGCCACACGCCCACCAAGCCTGGAGCCAAGCCCGCGTACTGGACATCGGATCCGGTCAGCACGTGGTTCGGGGAGATGAAGACGGTGGGGGGACGGGACGACGGAACCGCTCCGGTCGGGGCAGTACCGTCCGCCGGGGCTCCGTCGATGAAGCCTTGCCCGGTGCCGTAGAAGGTAATGTAGTGGCCGGCAATCGCGGGAGTTTTTTCGGTATTGAGCTTGCCGTCCTCGTTGGCCGCTACTGCGGTACCGCTTCCGTTGGCGTCCTGGGTGAAAATTCCAGGCTGCGCGGTCGCCATGGAGACAGTGGTGGCACCCAATAGGCGACCGGTTGCGGATTCCAAGACCAGCAAATCCGCAGTACCGCTGGTGGGGGCCCGGTTGGGGACTTGGAAATTGATCTGATCGGTCCCGGCGAAGAACAAGGGCACGGAAGCGTTGTTGAAAAGCACCTGCAAGCCGTTCAACTCACGTGGCAGCGGGATCGCCGTCGCCGACTGGGTTTGCGTCCCAAACTGGTGGAAATTCCCGGTGGAGTAGAGCGCCGCGATCATTCCTGGGGCCAACCGGTTTGGATTCATGTAGTTGGCGGCGTTGAGCGCGGAAAGTCCGGGGTAATGGATGACCACCCGGCTCCCGGAATCGGCGATGAAAACATTCCCCCACGCATCCTCGGTGAGTGCGCGTGGCGCGAAACCGCTGAGCGTCAGGTTGGACGAAAAATTCGTCGCGGCGAGCGAGTTGAATTTTGGAAAGCGGATCGACGAGTTGGTACCGGCATCGGTCACCCAAATGTCGCCCGTCACGGTGCCGACGTGCATACCTACGGGTCTCTGCAGGCCGGTCGTGAGTGTTATCGCGGCAAAAGAGCCCGAGGCATCGGTGGGAGCATGGTCGAAGATCAGGACGCGCCCGTTGTTGGAATCAGCCACATAGAGATGGTCATCCTCGTCCGTGGCGATGTGGCGTGGAGCGTTGAATTGGTTGGTTCCGTTGCCCGATCCTGTCGTCGTGAAGTCCGGCTGTCCGAACACGATGGTCGCGGCCATTCCATTGGTGAAGGTCTCGGACGTGCCGGGGAAGTAGAGCACCCGATGGTGGAGGACATCGGAAACCAGAAGACCGTTTCCGCTGGCTTGGGCCAAGCCGTATGGGGCGTTCATGGTGCGGGCGGTTGGATCGGGGATCTTGCTGAAGAAGTTCAACTGCCCAAGAACCAGATCGGCCGGCTGCATCACACCGGGTTTGTAATTTTCGAACGGTTTGGGGAACCGGAGAACCCGTCCATTGCCGGTATCGGCAACGTACAGATTGCCGGCGGGATCCACGTAGAGGCCGATAGGGGAGTACAGGCTGGTCTGGGTGGGCTTGGTGATATCGTTCGCGGGACAGTTCACCAGCGTGTGCTGGAAATCGGGCTGTCCGATGACGATATCGGCCTTGGCGCCGGGTTGGATGTTCCGAAGGTCCTTGAATCCGAGGATCCGGTTGTTGCCCGCGTCGGCGACGTAGAGGTGGGGAGGGTTGGAGCTGAGATCCACGGCGACGCCCGCCTCACCCGCCGAGAAGTTGAATTCGCGGCCCTCCACCAAATTCGGGGAGCCGAGATCCATGGAGTCCTGGCCGAGCACACGTGTGGCAGGGCCAAGTGTGCCTCCCGGGCGCGGTAGGACTACGACCCGGTGGTTGCCGGAATCCACCACGTACAACTCATTGCCGTAAAAAGCGGCGGCGGAGGGACGGAAGAGCGTGGAGGCCGACGGCATCGGTTGCCCCTGATTCGCGGATCCGCTGAAAAAGTCTTTCTGACCAGCAACTTCGGCCGCACTTTGGGTCAAGGTGTTGGAAGTGAATTGTTCGGCGGGAGGGTAGATTAGTAGCCGGTGGGCGGTGGCATCTGCGACGCCGATACGATCGCCGAGGCTGAACAAGCCCGCAGGGCCCGCGCCGAGTTGCAAATCGCTAATTGTCTGGGTGCCGGGATCGGTCGAGATGCCGATGATGCGCGACGCAGCTTCACCATTATAAAAAGGCGGGTTCCACATCAGGATGCGTCCCCGGCTGGAGGTCAAGGATTCCACCGCAAACAGTCGCCCCGCGGTGTCGAATGCGATGCCCGACGGGTTGCCGATTGCGGTCAGGGACGTTGCCGTTGTTGCCGTCGGGAACGAGTTGGTTGAAAAATCCTGCTGCCCCAGTACGATATCGGCGGCCGGGCCAGGTGCTGCGGTCGCGTCCAACGACTTGGCCGGATAGCGGAGTATGCGGTTGTTTCCGGCGTCAGTAATCCATAGATTGCCTGCAGCGTCGAAGGTAAGACCGGAAAACAGCAACGAGGTTGTGGTTGTAAACGCAACCGTGGTCGCCGAGATGCCTCCGCGGTTGGCACCGTTGGTAGTGAATCCGGACTGGCCAATAACCAAATCCGGAAGCTGGCTTCCGCTCTGGGTGAAGGGTTTGGGGAAGCGCAGAATCCTGTTGTTGCCGGCATCGACCACGTAAAGATTCCCTGAGGCGTCCACCGCAAGCGAGGTCGGGGCCGTCATGCCCGTTGCGCGGGAGCCCTGCGGGCCTTGGGAGCCCGTGGTCTGGAAATCCGGCTGTCCGATGACGATATCGGCCGGGGTTCCATTCTTGAATCCAATGGCACTGCGGAAACCCAGAATTCGGCTATTCGCCGTATCGGCAACGTACAGCGCCGGCGGGTTGGTGCTGGTGTCCAGAGCGATGCCCTGGGGGTTGTCGAACTCGCGGCCTTCGACGAGGTTCGGGTTCTGCGTATTGAGCTTGGTTGTGGTTTGCCCGACGACGCGGGATGGGGACGGGTTCAGCGTGATCTGGGCCCACACGGGACTTGCACACGAAGCGAGCGCGGCCAAGATCAAGTACTGTCTGAACGCGGAAAATAGGGTGCGCACCAAATACCAGTATCCAACAGTTCAGAGCTGGCAGTCCAACCCGGAAACGGGCGGGTCCTAGAATGGTGTTTGCGCGTCTCCGCTGTAAGTTACCTCAATACTTGGCCGCTCGTCTGGGGTTTCCTCCAGGGCGAACAGCGGGGTCTTTACGATTTCCGGTTCGACCTGCCGGCGGTTTGCGCGAAAGCCGTGGCTGACGGTGAAGCCGAGATTGGACTCGTTCCCTGCGCCGAAGTTGAGCGCCAAGGCTTGGATTTCCTGCCCGACGTGGGAATTGCGTGCGAAGGTCCGGTGCGGAGCATTCTGCTGGTGTCCAAAAAGCCGTATTCCGAAATCCGGACCTTGGCTGCGGATTCCAGTTCGCGCACGTCCGTCGCTCTGACCCGGATTCTGCTCCGCGAACGATACGGCTGCAAGCCCATGATCACGCGTCAGGCTCCGGAACTGGAGTCGATGTTGGCGGAAGCGGACGCCGCGTTGATCATTGGCGACCCCGCGTTGCGCTTGGATCCGGCCACGCTTCCCTACCGGGCGATGGATCTGGGGACCGAGTGGACAGAGTTCACCGGACTTCCCATGGTTTTTGCCGTCTGGGCTGGTCGGGCCCGGGAGTTGGCGCGCGTGGACCCGGCCGCGTTTGTGGCTTCGTATCGATGGGGTCAGGCGCACTTGGCTGAAATCGTGCGCAGGGCCAAAGAGGAGCGCGGGTTTTCGGAGCCCGTGGCCCACGAGTACCTCACCCGATACATTCAATTCGAATTGGGGCCCCGGCACCATGAGGGATTGAGGCGGTTCCGGGAGTTTGTGCGGACTTTGGATTAGCCGGTTTTGGTCCGAGCCCCACCCTAAACTTTTTCCCTTGGCCTGCCGATGTAAGATTGTGAATGCGAGGCTGATGGCAATCCGGGCGAGAGCCGCGAATCTAAAAATCGAGTACAGGCAGCCCGTCATCGACGCGGGACTTCGTCAACTCGCACCTGCCTTCGACGGAATTCATTTTGCCCGACGTGACGGTGATTCGGGTGTCGTCGTTGGGGATGCACTCCATTTATTGTCATTGTTCCAACCGGAGACCTTTCGATGCTGTGTCACCAGTCCGCCCTACTGGGGGCTGCGGGATTACGGAATTCCGGGTCAGATCGGTGCCGAAATGGACATTGAGGAATACATTGCCCATTTAACGGGGGTGTTTAGAGAGGTCCGCCGGGTCTTACGGGCGGACGGCACCCTGTGGTTGAACATTGGAGACTCCTACACAAGCGGCGGCAGGACTTGGCGGCACACCGACAAGAAAAACCCCGCAAGGGCCATGGATTACAGAGCACCAACCCCACCAGGATTGAAGCCGAAGGATCTGATCGGCATTCCTTGGAAGATAGCATTCGCATTGCAAGCCGATGGGTGGTATCTGCGTTCGGACATCATCTGGAACAAGCCCAACTGCCAGCCAGAATCGGTGCGAGACCGTCCGACGCGTTCGCACGAATATGTCTTTCTGCTATCCAAATCGGAACACTATTTTTACGATGCGGATTCTGTAAAGGAGCCTGCCTTGACCACTAACAGCAACGGTGGTTTGCGGAACCGCCGGACTGTTTGGAATGTCAACACGGAGCCGTACCCTGAAGCGCACTTCGCCACGTTTCCGGCGGCGCTTGTGCGGCCCGCCGTCCGCGCGGGTACCGAGCCCGGAGATTATGTTTTGGACCCTTTTCTTGGGTCCGGCACGGTGGGACAGGTTGCACTTGAAGAGGACAGACGCTTCATCGGTATCGAGTTGAAGCCTGAATACGCAGCCCTGTCCATTGACCGGTTGGGTTGGTAGGCACCGATGGTGATGTCATTTGCACCCCTATCGCCGGATCTGCAGATATCGTTCTATTCTCGGTTGCGGACCGTAGTACACTCCGTCGTCTCGCTGCACACGGGATCAGAGGCGAAGTATTTTTCCCAGTCCCGTATCTTCTGGGGCGAAATCCCTTCCTGTTGGGCTACTACAGACTTCTATTAGGGTTTTCCCAGAAAGCGTTTTACGGCCAAGGCCCCTTCGGAAAGTTTGGCGGCATGGAAGAGACTGGGAAAGTGCGTGCTGGAATCGAATCCGCACTCCCGACGCTTTGCGCAAGCCTTGCGGTTAGCGTATCCGCGCTGGTGTTGGAGATCGACCCGATTCATCAAGGAATCGTGCACGAACTCCAACTGTTGACCTTGGGGCCGCAATTCCGGGGCGGGAACAACAATGACATTGGACGGAAAGCGATGGAGCGGCTCCGTGGGTTACTTGTGGGGATGATCGCACCGTACAAGCCGGTGATGGCGGGCCACAGTATGGCCTTTCAAAACGATTCAGGGCTAACTTGCCACGTCCGCTTTGCCTCGGACCCCGACGTTACATTCACACAGGAGTTGGGCGGCCAGAAGCGGCATCTCCTTGCAATCGAGTTGAAGGGCGGCAAGGATATCTCCAATGTATGGAATCGCCTCGGGGAAGCCGAGAAGAGCCACCTAAGTGCCCACAAGGTCGCATTCAACGAACGTTGGACCGTCCTAAACGTGGATGTGGTCTCCGGCCTTGAAACCCTGTCGACGGCCAAAGAGAAATCATCCTCCACAACCCGACGACGAGGGTAAGAACTTCCGAGAGGTGCTCGGCTCGATACTCGGAGCACGACTGGATGGCTAGGAGCCACTGAGGGATGACCTAGCCATCCAGTCACTTGAGGCCTACTTCTGGTAGTCGGGTTTTTCGTTCAAAGTAAAGGCGAACAGGGTGTCGCCCGCTGCGATTAGCACCGACTGCCGACCGTCCAACTCGTACGACATCGGCGCATTGCTGACCGACGATCCCAACGCCGCGTGCCACAACGGATCGCCCGTTTTGGCGTTCAGTGCGACGAAGTTGTTCGACGTGTCGCCCGCAAACAGCAGGTTTCCCGCCGTCGACATCACACCCGAGCGTCCTCCGGGACCTTCCCACTTGTGCTTCCACTTGATTGCGCCCGTGTTCACGTCAATGGCTTCAAGAATGGATTCCGAGAAGCCCCCGCGATCCGTTCCGCCCCAGCCTTCCGGCTTGTCGTCGAGATCGTAAAGGTACCAGACCGAATACGCACGGGTGGCATTGATATAGAACAGGCCGGTATCCGGGCTGTAGCTTGGGGGTGGCCAGTTTGCGGCTCCACCCTGGTTGGGTGACACCAGTGCACCGGCGAATTGCGGCTCCTTGGCCGGGTCCGGGATGGGTTGTCCGCGCTTGTCGATACCCTTGGCCCAATTCGTCTTCACAAACTCCTTCGAGACGATTGCCTTTCCGGTAGCGCGCTCCAGGACAAAGAACCAGCCATTGCGGCAGGCCATGGCCATCAGCTTTGTTTTCTTTCCCGCCACGGTGCCGTCGAATAGAACGGGCACTTCCACGTTGTCCCAGTCATGGGTGTCGTGCGGCGAAGGCTGGAAGTACCACTGGAGCTTGCCTGTGTCCGGGTTCAGCGCGACGATGGAC
>CAITMP010000276.1 GCA_903893525.1 uncultured Acidobacteriia bacterium
CCACGAGCCATTGACAACGCCGATACCACCCGGCTTGAGTGCCTCGATCACGTCCCTGTTTTCATGGTCCGGACGCCTATTCAGGCGGCCCGTCAAACTGGATCGTCGAACTGGCGTCCGTCCTACGGAATTCCGAATTGTCCATCGCAAGCGTGATCGTCCGCTTGTATCCCCAAAGGACCGTGATTCGGAATTCCGTGCCGTAGCTGGCCGGGAACCACGCTCCTTCGCCAGCGCGCAGATACGTGACGGAAAATCCCAGTTGCCGGATGTTGATTCCCAAGAACAACCGCACACCCCAAGGTACGCCCTTCGCCATCTCCGTGTGGATCCGTACCGGCTGGAATTCCTGCATGTCAATCCAGACCTCGCCCTTCCACTGGTGGCACGGATTGTCCTCGTCTCCACCCACATGAATACAAAGGTCCCGGACCTCCGAAGGCTCAAACCGGATATCGAACACGCGCCGCCCCTGGAGGACGGTCTCGCCCTTCAACGAGAACTTGTAGTACTTCAGTTCGTCCGGCCCAAGCGGGAAAAGCGAATGCGGAATCCCGTCGCGGCTACCTTTGGCGTTGACCAGTCCGTCCACCAATTCATCCACAATCGCGGAATCGGCGTGGTCGTTCCTTCTACCCGCCCCTGGCTCGGAGTGCGGAACCATGCGATTCCCATCCCGGCACTCCCCGGCGAAGCGCGTCAGCGTCTTCTCCGTGGTGGACTCTTGCGGAACCACGGTGTATTCACTGGTCTCCTTGCAGGAAATCTTGCCGTCCGACCGGGCCACCGTGGCCACCACCCGCTGCTTGTACACATAGTGCCGGCGCGCTTCGACCGTCTGCGCCACGTTGGCCGCGACCTTTTCCATGATCGCGGACGCGTCGCCGGTTTCCTTCGCACCCATGTGGACCGCAACAACCAACAGGGCAAGTGCAACGTAGAATTTGGACAGCATGACTTGGAAACTACGCATGGCATCCCCGGGCAGAATGCAAGAAAGTCAGCCCCGCCGCTCCATCATTTCCACCAATTTGAACTTCCGTGCCGCTTGCGCAATCTCGACCGGAGTTCCACCCTCGCCCCGCACCCGCAGGTCCGCCCCCGCATCCAACACCGCGCGCATCATCTTTTCGTTGCCGCGCGATGCCGCCTGGTGCGCCGAGGTCCAACCACGGCCGTCGCGGATGTTCGGGCTCGCCCCTCGTTCCAGCAACCAAAAGGATTGCTTGAACTGGCCCCAGCGAATCAGGTTGTTCAACAGCGGTTGCTCGTCAACCAGCGAGAGATCTGGATCGGCACCGTGCTCAAGCGCAATCTCCCCCAACTCGGTGCTAGAGTTCCAAAGGGCCGAAACCAACGCCCGGTTGGCCTCGGCACCCCGCTCCAGGAGCAGGCGGAACACGGGCGCATTCCCCGCTGCCGCCGCGAATCGCGCCGAGTCGGCAAAATGATTCCACGACTTGACCTCCAGCGCCGGATCGGCACCATTGTCGAGGAGCAGTTTCACAACCGGAAAAGTATCAATTTCCGGCAGCTTTGAGCCC
>CAITMP010000277.1 GCA_903893525.1 uncultured Acidobacteriia bacterium
GATCATGGAGATAGCGCGCCAACAAGTGGACCGGCTATTGGCCGTGTACCGACAACGCGGCTTTGACCTGTCCGTGGACGACAAGGTGATCGAGTTCGTCGGTGAATCCGGCTAAGACCCTGCGTACGGGGCCAGACATCTCCTCCGGAACATAGAACGGATTCTCCTTGAGCCACTTGTCGGCCTCACTGGTGAGCGGATGGTGGCCCACCTTGAGGACGCCAACGTCGTGTGGACGCCTTCGCCGTCCTGATAGGGAGGACACGGATTTCGAGGCTCTGGTCCTACGTCCGCGGCGCCAGGAGCAGAATCAGGCGGCCGGTCGCGGGTAAGACTCGTTAACCAGGCCTATTGGGTGCCGAAAATTGGTACGCCGGCTAGACCGACTCTCCCAGATAGAGTAGGTAGTGGTGAGAACACGAGTTCGATCTCACTCAACGAATCGAGTTCCAGCCCGGGGGGTCATGTTGATTTCAGAGCGACTTGGCAACGAGGTATTCCATCGTCGTTTCCGTCGGCGCATCTCCACGATGGGTGTGGGAGTCGCGTGCGCTCTCCTGCTCGCATCGTGTAGTTCAGGGTCACGTTCCTCGTCATCAGAAGGAACGGCATCCAGCTCTGGCCCCGCCATCCAGTGGTCATCCAACCGACAATCCACGCCGGTTGGCGGGGGATGGAAATCGATCAGTTGCACGGGACCAAGGTCCTGTACGGTCGTCGGAGGATCTGGAAACGCGACGACAGCCGTTCTTGAGAATGGAATTTGGGGTGCACCAGAGACCATTCCCGGGGCGACCATGGGCGGCTTACTCGGTGTGAGCTGCTCGAGTAATTCAGACTGTACGGCTGTCGGAGCCGGCCCTCCCGCAGGGTCCTCCCAGGGGGTTGCTGCAGCACCGGTGGCCTTCACCAAAACTCATGGAGTTTGGAGTGCGGCGAATTCCATCATTGGCGCTAGCTCGAATGGTTTCGGCGGTGGCATGACATCGGTTTCATGCCTATCGATCGGTAATTGCATAGCGTCAGGCGAGGATGGAGCGGGACCCTTCGTGGTCCAACAGACTGGCGGGATGTGGCAACCGCTGAGTCGGATCGGCGGAAGATCTGGAAGTTTCAATAGTGTGAGTTGCAGTGCTCCGATCTGCTTTGTTGTGGGTAGCAGTGGCCGCTCACCAAATGGTCCACTGTCAGAACTCTTGCGGGATGGGACCTGGGTGAAGGCAACCTTCGGCGCCGGCCCGCTCGAATCGATCAGCTGCTGGGGATTCAATCAATGTGTCGTCGTCGGAAACGGCTCCGATGGAGCCTTCTACCAAATGGACTACAACGGGATTTGGTCTTCGGCTTCGCCACTTCAATTTGAGCGAGGCTTGACTGTGCGTTCCGTCAGTTGCATCCCACGCGGTAACGGCGGGGTTTGTGTCGCTATTGCTAGCGACAACAGCACTTCTGCGGCCGCCTTAATCCAACCCAGTTCGGCTATGAAACCTTCACCGATTTCGATACCAAATCTGTCCTCCATCAGTTGCGTGCCGGGCAATACTTGTTGGGTGGTAGGAACGACGAACACGAATTCGACCGCCTCAAGTGTTGCCATAAGTCTGAGTTGGTAACAAGGGATCGGAGGGCGACCGGTCGACATCCGATTGCCCATCTCCAGAGTTTTCAGGCTCTTCGGAAATAAGTGGGGGGTAGTTCAGCCGGGGGTCCACTGAGAAAGCACGGGGGCCCGCCAATCTGGCTCTTCGGATCTCAGCAGGGTTTGATCGTCGCAAGCAGTGACCAGTCAGGCTCGCCTGGGTAAAGCAACGCCCTGAAGCGATCGTTCCTGAAACCGGTGATGCCGAAGGCCACCCTCTTGACCCGGTTGTTCAGATTGTTCATGGCCTCGGTCGGGCTATTCGTGAAGTGACGGGCATGCCAGGCGGTGATCTCCGAATCTTTTAAACCTTTGATCGCACCGCGCTGAGATTGCAGTACACCGCGAGGAGGGCCGCAACGAGTGAGCCGATCAGC
>CAITMP010000278.1 GCA_903893525.1 uncultured Acidobacteriia bacterium
TGGTAGGACACCAGATTGTCGGAGGCGAAGTTGTTGTCGGCGCCGTCGAGCAGGAAGTTGTTCGATTCCTCGCGGTTGCCGTTGACGTAGGGACGTCCGCCACCGGTGGTGCGCTGGCCGCTGTTGAAGCTGGCCGGGTCGACCGTGGTGACGCCCGCGGTGAGCAGGGTCAGGGCGACGGGGTTGCGGCTGATCAGCGGGGTATTGGTGATGGTGGTTTCATTGATCACCGAACCGACCTGTGTGGTGTCTGTCTGCAGGGCCGGGGCCTCGCTGGTAACCGAGACCTTTTCGGAAACGTTACCGATCACCATTGGCACGTCGATGCGGGCGCGTTGGTTGAGTTCAAGGGTAATGCTGGGCAGGGACCAGATCTTGAATCCGGGGGATTCCACCTCGACCGAGTACGAGCCGACTGGAACGCGGGGGAAAAAGTAGATGCCGTCCGTGTTGGTTTTGGCGGACCAGTCGGTGCCGCGGGTGAGATCCTTGGCCTTGACCGAGGCGTTTACGATGGCCGCACCCGATGGATCTGTGACACGGCCGGTGATACCGGCGCTGACTTCCTGGGCCATAAGCGGGCCGGATGCCAGCATCGCCGCGCCAAAAATTGCGGCGGCGACTAAATTCTTCGTCATTTGGAAAGACTCCTTTCGAAACACTTCTAACCTTTATTCTAGTGTGCGGGCTGGAAAGGCCGGTGTCAATGGGTGTTGCAATTGGATGACCGAAACGTGCGGGAGGGATTTCAGGACTGGAAGGCTGTCGATACCGGGAATTCCTGCCTTGGTGCGCCAAGGGGTGCCACAGATTCGGTTTCGTCATAGACAGCCACGGAAGCATAGGCACCGTTTTGCGGGTCGCGGTGGACGATGAGCTTGCGTCCCCGGATGTCCAAAATCCAATACTCAATGATTCCGGCTCGGGCGTACAGGGCTGCCTTGGTATTGCGGTCGAAGGTTAAGGTCGTATCTGCGACTTCCACGGCCAAATGGATATCGGTTGGCTGCGGGTGAGCGGAGAAGAACTCGTGGATCGGTCGTTTCAGGACCATAATGTCCGGCTCTGGCTCGTTCGTGGGATTATCCTGCGGAGTCACATCAATCGGGCCTTCCTGGACCACAAACCCGATACCAAAGACTCTGAGTAGCCAGCCATGGAGCAGGGCGACGGCAGCGACATGCGGCCAATTCTTCGACATTTTGTTAATCAGGTCCCCTTCCACCAGCTCGTAGCGGGTCAAGTCCAATCCGACCGATTCCATCGCCGCGCACTCGTCGCGGGTCCAGCGTTTGCGGGGCGGTTGGGCTGTGGCTGCCGTTTGTTGGTCTACGGGAGTGTCGGTGAGCAATGCTGGCATGAAACCCTCTAAACGCATTGTAGCCGGAGAGCGTTATGATAGTGCAGATCGATAAGGAGATCCAATGAAGCGAATCATCGTCCTTTTTGTTGTCCTGGCAGCTACCGCTGTTCTGTCTGTCGCAGCCTCCAACGCGACGTTTGTGGATCACGAAAAAGTTGCAGCCGCGCTTGCGAAGGGCGGGGCACTGGTGACCGCACCGGATCTGCTGGTCTCCGGCAGCCACCGCGACAAGGCCGGCCAGGTCGAGGTGCACGACAAGGAAACGGATGTCATCTATGTGATCGATGGAACCGCCACGTTCGTGACTGGCGGCAAGATGACCGGGGGTAAGGATACCACTCCGGGCCAGCATCTGGGTACCGGCATCGAGGGCGGCGAGACGCACCATCTTGTGAAGGGCGATGTGGTGGTGGTTCCGGCAGGGACACCCCATTGGTTCAAGGAAGTTCCGGGAACGATCAGCTATTACGTGGTGAAGGTGTTGAAGCAGTGACCAGCCCAGGACATGGGTTAAGTTGGAGGACATGAGCGGACAGTCGACACCGAGGCGGCGAAAAGCCCTGATTCTGACCGAGTGGCTCAAGCGGGTGACTTCCAACCTCACCGCGGTTCGGGAGGAGGCCGACGACCAGGGCAATCTCTACGATGTTGGCAGCTTTAGGTCGGAGTTTGGCGATTGGGATGTTTCAGTGGCGCTCACTCCACGCGACAGCGATGGAGCCAGGATTGCTTTCAGAGCGATCGCCAAATACAGGCCGGATGTCATGATCGTTCTCGTTTCCGGTACTGCGATCCAGGAGCATGTTGTCACACCCGGCGATGTTGTGATTGCCTCCTCACTGTATTCGGAAGATTTTTCAAAGCAGTCAATAGGTGCCGGGCCGTTGGGACAGCTTGCGATGAGGCTTCGCGACGGGTCGGCGGGATTTCATGCTGGCGGCATTGCAACCGTCGAGATCTTGACCAATGCTTGGCTGACTAACGCTTATAACCGACGCGATATCCTCTCATATGCCAGCAAATCCATTCTCGGAGCTGTTCGGGTCAAGGCAGCACGGAGCCTGGACACCGTAGTTCTCTGTTGTATCGAACCCACGCATTTCGATCCAGACTGGGACCCGGACAAATCACCCAATCGTGCCGTGAACTTCTTGACAAGTCTCTTGGGCCGGTTTCGATCAAGCAAGGCGGAAACGAACGCGACTAGAGAGTTGCCACAACAGCGATATTTGACTCGCTTGGAAATCGAAAACGTTCGGGCGGTTGCACACCTCGTTTGGGAAATTCCATCGACTTCGACGGGACAGGGCTGGCACCTTCTCGTTGGTCAAAATGGTGCGGGCAAGACCACAA
>CAITMP010000279.1 GCA_903893525.1 uncultured Acidobacteriia bacterium
AGCAACGTGGAGCAAGCGTTTGTTTCGGGAAATATTTTCGGCACGGTCGCGGACCTGTGCAACATGGGCAGCCCGAAGGGAAGTCCTCAAGCCTTCCTTTACGCTGGCTTGGACGAATCCAGACATCATCCAAAAGCTCACCAGCAGGAGGGCCGAGAACGGTAAAAACGTGAGCAACAAGGCTCGGGTGCTAAATCGCATCCTAGTCAGAGCCTCCGTTCCGAACCGATTTTGAGGACTCAGCATTTGGCAATAGGAGATCTACACGGAAGTCCTCCCCCTCGGATATTTTCAGGCTACGGCGAACCACACCAATCGCGCGATGCCATAGGACCAACTCGTAGTCCCCCGGAGTGATTCCCGATATCGAAAAGGTACCGTCCTTTCCAAGCTTGGTGAATCTGGAACCAGGCACCACCACGATAGTGGCGGTCATATTGGGGTGCAAGTGACAGTTCACATAAACGATTCCCGGCTTTTGGAATGTGACCTGTTTTGAACTCCCCATTGGATAGTTGCCAAGATCAAAGGCCTTCGGTTTGGACAGCGAAAACACGTTGTGGAAAATCGGGTCCAAATTGGGGAAGGAGACAGTACCACCAACGGGTATCGCGACGACCTCGGGCCAGAAGCGCCTGCCGACCTGTTGTATGGCTGCTGAAATTCCTGGGGAACTACGGGAAACATCGGGTTCACCGCCAGCCATGGATTCAACCCAGATTACGATACGGGCTGACTCTTCCGCCAACCAGTCACCCGCCGTACCCAGCCCACCTGTGATTTCAGCACCTTTGGGAGACACGCCTTTGGGAGACACGCCTTTGGGAGACACGCCGAGAGGAACCCCGACACCGCGCTGGTAGGAGGGAACCGTGGCGGCGATAGCAGGCCTAGTCAGCCGTTTGCGGATCGTTACTGTACCTGAGACCGAGCCCTGCTGGGCAAGGGCCACCGGAACAAGCTGCACTAACATTGCGATCAGCGCGACCGCAATGGACGCGGGAGCGCTGCGGCGCGGCGCGCGATAGACAATCCGTCGAACTGGAGCCAGCAACCGCATCGAGACAACCATTCCCTCTGCCTGCCAAACTATCGACCGAAGCCCGGAAAACCTTTAGGGCACCAGCATGCTTTATTAAGCCGCTTCCCAACAATCCCACCTGTCTTGCCGTGAGGCCGGAGCCAAGAGAACATCCCAGCCGCGCCGTTTTGCCGCACCCTGGAGCTTCCTCCGGGCATTGACGATGTAGGCCTTGGCACCGCTCGGATTGGTCAACTCCAGCTGGCGTGTAATCGCGGACAAAGGAACTTCGTGACCGTAGTGCAATGCCATGACCCGAACCTCCAAAGGTTCCAATGTTTTTCTCATTAACAATAGCATACGAGAAGACATTTCACCGCTTTCTGCAGCAGATGCGGCATCTCGCTGTTTTTCGCCGATAGTGTCACGCATGCTGGCATCAATGGGCAGCAACGGACGTCCCTGCTTCCGCACCGCAGTCAGACAATGGTTTCTGGTAATCGCAAACAGCCATGTGGACAGGCGGGAATCGCCGCGAAATGAACTCCGGTGTCGCCACGCCTTCAGAAATACCTCCTGGGCGAGGTCGACCGCCGAATCCCGGCCTGGAACAGTCCGGGCGCACCATCCAACCACACGATTGTGGTAACGGGAATAGACTTCGTTGAACAGGCGCTCCGAAAGTTCGCGATCACTGGCAGCCGCCAACTGGAACATCAGTTCCTCGTCCCCGAGAATCCCGGTAGCCCCCAACGCCGCGTCATTTTCCATTGTGCGATCTCCCATGGGGCGATGATACGAATGTTGGGCACCCCTTCTGGTGGGGAAACTGTAAAAAGACTGTGAATTCAGGGACGAAAGCGGTATCCAACCTTGTGAACCGTCAAAAAGTGGCGGGGCGCGTTGGGGTCCGGCTCGAACTTTTGGCGCAGCCGGAGGATGTGGGCATCCACGGTGCGCGTATTGGGCGACGTTACGCAGCTCCAAACGGCGTCCAACAAGGCATCCCGACTCAGATCCCGCTCTGGATTGAGCAGAAAATGAACGAGAAGCTCATACTCGGAAGGCGTGACCGGAATCGGGTTCCCTTGCTTCATCACCATGGCCCGGTCAAAATTCAACTCGACATCCCCGAAGGACATCACGTAATCAGTTTCCTGCTCCATTACTGCGATTGCGGCTAGACCCATTAGCAACGAAAGTAGCGTGGATCGGGTGTCCAGCGAAACCCCCAAATGGCGTTTTTACAACAGTTTTACAGGTCGCGGACAATCGGCGGGGGGAGCGGGACGGGAGCCCCCAAAGTCTGATACGATGCAAGCAAATGCATCGCAGAACCGCTATTCAAACGGTCGCGGCAGCCGCCGCCTCCACCCTAATCCGCCCCGTCTTCGCGGCACCCCAGAGCGGAGGTGGCCGGCTAAAGCAAGGCGTTTCCCTTTGGACGTACCAGAAGTGGTTCGACTTGGACGCGCTGTGCAAAGAGGCTGTCCGAATCGGCCTGAAGGGAATTGACCTGGTCACGCCGGACCAATACGCGACGGTGAAGAAGTACGGCTTGGTTCCGTCCATGACGTCCGGAACAGCGCCAAACACCATTCCAATAGGACTCAATAGGGTCGAGAACCACGAGAAGGTCCTGGAGAGCCTGAAGCGCGACATCACCCTCGCTGCGGAGGCCAAGGCTCCGAACGTGATCACGTTCTCAGGGAACCGGAAGGGCATGCCGGACGGTGAGGGATTGGAGAACTGCCTGATCGGATTGAACAAGATCAAGGCATATGCGGAGGAGAAGAAAGTGGTGGTGAACTTGGAACTGCTCAACAGCAAGGTCAACCACAAGGACTATATGGCGGACCACTCGGCGTGGGGCGTGGAGCTGATGAAGCGCGTCAATTCGCCGAATGTGAAGTTGCTGTTCGACATTTACCACATGCAGATCATGGAGGGCGACCTGATCCGCAACATCCGGGCCTACATCGATTTCATAGGGCATTTCCACACAGGCGGGAATCCAGGGCGGAACGAGATCGACGGATCGCAGGAAGTGAATTGGCGCGCCGTCGCCAAGGCCATCGCGGACACCGGATACCAAGGGTTCCTGTCCCACGAGTTCATTCCGGTAAACACGCCGCCGATCAAAGGATTGGAAGAAGCATTCGAACTCTGCAAGGTCTAGACAGACGATCAGCGACGCCGGATTCTTCGAACAAGGCCCTTAAGGACCACAAAGGAGCCGCCGAAGACTCCGGCCAATCCGAGTCCGAGGACCAAGGCCACGGCGAGCGCGGCGATCAGGGCGAAAAACAAGAACGGCAGCAAGAGTGGACCCAGGAATAGGATGACGTCCACTGTTGCTGCCGTTTCTGTTTGAGAGGAACTACTTTACTGGCTGGTTGACCGTGAAGGCGTAGAGCATATCGCCCGAGGCCAATACCAAGTACTGCTTGCCGTCCTGCATGAAGCTGATCGGTCCTGCGGTCATGGGTCCGGTGAGTCCCGCATGCCAGAGGATCTTGCCATTGGCAGGATCGAATGCGATGAAGTTATTGCTGTTGCTGGTGAACAGCAGCTTGCCGGCGGTGCTCAGCATGTGGGACGGACCGCCGCCCGCAGGCCATTCGTGCTTCCAGCGCGCTTTGCCGGTCTTGTAGTCGAGCGCGAGAAGCGCAGAACCGTCGTTCCCCGCCACGCTGTCCAAGCCAGCCCAGCCTTCGGGATGGTCGTCGGAATCGGTCAGGTAGAACATGCTGTAGGAGCGGCTGGTGCCGACGTACAGGAGACCGGTGTCCGGGCTGAAGGTTTGGGCTGGCCAGTTGGTTGCACCGCCCGAAGCTGGCGAAACGAGGACGCCGTCGGCCGAAGGAACTTTGGCCGGATCGTAGACCGGCTGGCCCTTCGCGTTGATGCTCTTGGCCCAATTGAGGGTGTCGATAAACGGCTCGGTGACCAGATGCTCGCCGGTTGCGCGGTCGAGCAGGAAGTAGTAGCCATTCCGGCTGGCCTGGGCCACGAGTTTCCGCTTCTTGCCCTGGTACTCGCCGTCAATGAGGACGATCGGTACCGAGGCGTCCCAGTCATGGGTGTCGTGAGGCGAAACTTGGTAGTACCAGACCATCTTGCCTGTATCCGGG
>CAITMP010000280.1 GCA_903893525.1 uncultured Acidobacteriia bacterium
AGAAACATCACGCGAAATGACATGGCCAAGATGCAGTATCCCATGACTCATGCTTCCGGTACCATGAAGAATTCAATGAATCTCGTCCACCTTTTCGATTCATCACTCCTGGGCCGCCACCATGCGGTGGGACTGGAATACAGGAACTCCACGTTCACTTTCGGTGAATTGGAGGACCGCAGCAACCGCCTCGCGCGCGTTCTTAGGGAACGCGGGCTCACACAGGGCGACCGCCTCTGCGTGTACCTGGCGAATTCAGTCGAAATGATCGACCTGTATTTGGCCTGCGTCAAGCTGGGAATCATCTTCGTCCCGATCAATATCCTGTACCGGGACCGCGAAATTTCCCATATCCTGACCGATGCCGACCCCAAGGCTTTGGTATCGGCCACCGATGTCGCTTCGCCCGTGCCCGTCTGGTCCCCCGGGGAGTTAACAGCCGCGGCGAGCGGGCAAGACCCGGCCCGACCCCATCTTCCGCGCATTGATGGCGACGATCCAGCAGGCATCATCTACACGTCGGGAACCACCGGCACATCCAAAGGTGCAGTCCTCAGCCACAACAACTTCGCAGCAAACGCGGTGAATCTGCTCGCCTGCTGGGAGATCCAGCCTTCTGACCGCTTCCTGCTCGCGCTCCCGCTCTTCCATGTCCACGGACTGGGCAACGGCCTCCACTGCTGGCTGATGTCCGGCTGCCGCACACGCCTCCTGGAGCGATTCGAGCACCAGACCGCCGCCGCCACCTTCCTCGATTTCCGTCCGACACTGTTTTTCGGCGTCCCCACCGTCTACGTCCGCCTCCTCGGTTTCGACCCCGCGCTGGCGCGGGAAATCGGCGGCTTCATGCGGTTGTTCGTGTCGGGCTCGGCCCCGCTCCCGCCCCAGGTCCACCAGGACTTCCTCGATCTCTTCGGGCATACCATCCTGGAGCGCTATGGAATGAGCGAAACGCTGATGAACATCGGCAATCCTTACCACGGCGAGCGTCGTCCGGGAACGGTGGGCTTCCCATTTCCTGGAATTTCCGCCCGGATCGTCGACGGTGAGGTGCAGCTGAAAGGACCGAATGTGTTCACCGGCTATTGGAGACGCCCCGAAGCCACCCGCGACGCATTCATCGATGGATGGTTCCGGACCGGCGACGTCGCCACGGTGTCGGACGACGGTTACTACACGCTCTGCGGGCGCAAGAGCGATCTGATCATTTCCGGCGGTTTCAACATCTATCCCAGGGAGATCGAGGAATTCCTGCAGGAGCACCCGGCCATCACGGAAGCCGCCGTGGCCGCGCGCCAAGACAAGATGCGGGGAGAGGTTCCGGTGGCCTTCATCGTCACAGCAGAGCCGCTGGACTTGGCCGAACTGGAGCAGCTATGCCGCGAGAAACTGGCATCGTTCAAAGTGCCCCGCGCTTTCGTGGTACTCGAAAAGCTCCCGCGCAATGCGCTGGGCAAGGTCCAAAAGCACCTCCTGCCCGCGTAAAAGTAAAAAGCCGGGGCCCGGCGGATTCTCCGCTCCGTGGGCCCCGGCTTGCCTGATTCGTGGGAAACTCCGCTCCCATCGACCACAGACTCTTAGTTTGCAACCGTCGCGAATCGCCGCCGACCCCAAGCGCACAAGCATCCGGCACCGAGGAGTAGGATACCCGTCGAGGGCTCGGGGGCTGCGGCACCCGTATCCAGCACCGCCACCGAGTACGCCTGCAGACCGCTGTTGGACAGATCGAAGTTGGTCAGTGTGCCGCTGGGGGTGATCTTGTAGAGCGAGCCGTAGCCCTGCGCCAACCAAATGTTGTCATTTCCGTCGATTGCAAAGCTGTTCGGGTCTTGGCTTCGTCCGCCGCCGAGGGTCCCCGGCAATCCGCTCTTGAAAACGCCCAAGTAGCTGCCTGTGGAGTTCCATTCGACCAAGTTGTTTCCACTCAGGCCGAAAAGATTTCCGTGGCTGTCGAAGGCCAGTTGCGAAACCCCAACACCCGAGTAGGCTGCGAACTGCCCCGCGTCCGCACCGCCGGTGGTGTACTTTTCAATGACTCCCGTGGAGAACGGCTGGGTATACAAGTATCCGTCGGGACCGATGGCAAGCCCATTGCTGCCGGTACTAGTGATCAGGCCTCCAGATCCATCGGGAGCAATTTTGGCAATCTTGGACGTGTTGACCTGCTTCACGTAGGCGTTGCCGGAGGAGTCCTCGACGCTCTGGCACTGGTTGCAATCCAGGACTGGCTGGGCGTACTGCTGGGACACTCCCGTGGTGCTGTAGCGGTTGATACCGCCATAGGCATCGGTTTCCCAAAGGTACGGCACCGTAGCACCGGCCGGGCCTTGCACCAACCAGTTCGAATTCCGCAGGCCGCTCGTCAAGAGCGTCCGGCTGGAGGCGACGAAGTTGCCATTGCTGTCGGGTGCATATGAATAAGTGGCGATGCCACCATGCACACTGTCAATTGCGTTGACGAGCAGAATCTGACCGGCATTGGCAGCGGTCGCGGTGCCGAGCAGCGCCAACAGGGCAGCCAGAGGCAGGGTGTAGCGGGTAGTGCCTTGAGTCGTGCCTTGTTCAATCGTTGTCATGGTGATTTCCTTTGTTAGATCTTGGGACTGAATCTTCGGGGCCCGTGTCCGTCCGGCGGCTCACTTGCTCCCTGCTTAGGAAACACAGCGGGAATCGAAAACCGGACACGGAAGCCAACATTTTTGAGACTTTCCCGCAGCACTCGCACTGGGCATAAAATTGGGGTACGGGTACCGGGGATCAATCGCGGCATGAATGAAGACACAGGCGAAGTCACAAGACATCTGAAAGCGTGGACCGGGGGGGACGAGGATGCCCTGAACCGGATGATGCCCCTCGTCTATCAGGAACTGCACAAGATCGCCCGGCGTGTGTGGCGCGGCCAGGATCCGGACCATACCCTCCAGCCCACCGCACTGATCCACGAAGCGTACGTCAAGCTGGCCGGGGCCGGAATGGAATTCCAAGACCGGAATCATTTCTACGCCGTCGCGGCAGTTGCCATGCGGCAAATTTTGGTGAACCACGCGAGGTCGAATATGGCGGGTAAACGAGGCGGCGGGCAGGTGAAAGTGTCGCTCGATGATGTCCAGGCGTCGGTCCAGAAGGAATCGGAGGAAGTGCTCGTAGTACACGAATCGCTGGAGCGGCTGGAAAAACTAGATCCGCGCAAGTGCCGCGTCGTCGAATTCATATACTTCGGGGGTTTCGGGATGGAGGAAACGGGTGCGGCGCTGGGGATCTCCCCGCGCACCGTCACCCGTGAGTGGACCGCCGCCCGCGCATGGATGGCGAAGGATATTGGTTTCAGGCAGCTCGGGGCATGAATCGCGAACAATGGCAGTTGGTGGAACGCCTCTACTTGGAACTGGCATCGCTCGACCCGCCGGAGCGCGCCGCCAAGTTGGACGTGGCCTTCGCAAGGGGCGAGCTAGCCGAACATCCTGACTTGCGGCAGGAAGTCGAAAGCCTCCTGGCGGCGGATGAAACCGGAGGGAGTTTCCTCGGTCAATCCCCTGCGAATCTGGCCCAATCGGCCCTTGCCGCCAAAGAGCCCGGCACCGAAATCCCTGCCACGATAGGTCCGTACCGCATCCTGAGGGTGCTCGGGCAAGGCGGCATGGGTACCGTGTACCTCGCCGAACAGGACGCACCCAGACGCCCCGTCGCGCTGAAAGTGATCCGCGCTGGGCTGGCCACGGACGAGGTGCGTCGCCGCTTCCAGCTCGAGACGGAAGCACTCGGGCGGCTGCAGCATCCCGGAATTGCCCGGATCTACAGCGCCGGAACCACCGATCCCGCAAACGGTTCCCAGCCCTACATTGCCATGGAGTACGTCTCCGGCAAGCCTCTCCTCGAATTCCTCGAACACCAACCCGAGACCGCCGCCCGGATGGAACTGTTCGTCAAGATCTGCGATGCCGTCGCCCACGCGCACAAACAGGGGATCATCCATCGCGATCTGAAACCGAACAACATCTTGGTGGACGATTCGGGACAGCCCAAAATTGTGGACTTCGGCGTCGCAAGGCTAACCGACAGCGACACCAGCGCGACAAGGCAGACCGACATTGGCCAATTGATCGGCACCCTGGCCTACATGAGCCCCGAACAGGCACTGGGCGACCCTTCCGCGCTCGACACTCGCAGTGACGTCTATGCGCTGGGCGTGATCCTGTACCAATTGCTGGCAGGCCGCTTACCCTACGACATCAACCGGTTCGCGATTGCCGAAGCGGTTCGGGTCATCCGCGAGGAGGATCCCAGTCCGCTCAGCAGCATCAACCGCAGCTTCCGGGGCGATATCGAGACCATCGTCGCCAAGGCTCTCGAAAAGGAGCGTTCCCGGCGCTACACCACCGTTGGCGACATGGCGGAGGACCTGCGGCGGCACCTGCGCAACGAGCCCATCGTTGCGCGGCCCGCGAGCGCCACCTACAAGGCGGGAAAATTCTACCAGCGAAACCGCCTCTTGGTATTGAGTACACTCGCCGTGATCGTGGCATTGTCATTGGGTGCCGTCGCGAGCACCTTGCAGGCGATTCGTGCGCGCCAAGCCGAAATAAGAGCGCTGGAACAGAAGGACCGCGCAACATCCGCCCAGACGCTGGCGCTGGAGCAATCCGCCATCGCTCAACGGGAGCGGAACACCGCATTGGAACAGCGGACCCTGGCCGAGCGCGAAAGAAATACCGCGCAGACACAGCAAAAACGGGCTGATGAATCGGCGGCCGAGGCCCGGGCGGTGAACGAATTCCTTCTGCGCGACCTTCTGTCGCAAGCCGATATTCAAAACCAAGGTCCCGCGGACCGGCCCGATCCCGACATCAAGGTGCGCACGGCATTGGATCGCGCAGCAGCCAGTTTGTCGGGTCAATTCGCAGCGCAACCGCTGGTGGAGGCCTCCGTACGGCGAACACTTGGCGAGAGCTATGCCGGTTTGGAACTGGTCCCGTCGGCCCGCAAGCAGTTTGAACGCGAATTGGCATTGCGCCTCCAATACCAGGGTTCGCAACACCCGGACACCATTGAATGCCGCATCCATCTGACTTGGCTCCGGATCTCCGAGGGCAAGTATACGGAGGCCCATGCGGAGGCCCTCGACATCGAGAAGTTCACCAGTCGCCTTGGAGCCGCAACCGAGACGCAACGCCTCGAAGCACTGCATCTGCTGGGTACAACCTACATCCGGACCGGCAAGTTCCCCACGGCGATCCAACTCTACACCAAGATGCTGGAAACCGGTCGCCGGACCCACAAGGAAGACTCGCAGCAAGTGGTCAACACCATCT
>CAITMP010000281.1 GCA_903893525.1 uncultured Acidobacteriia bacterium
GCGATCCCGTACAGGAAGGCCGCAATCAGCGTGCCGGCCACGCCCAACACGAGGACCAACTTCCGCAGTCTGGCTTCAATCTGCGCGAAGGGCGTCATAGCGGATGCTCCACGTTTTTTGAATCCAAGGATTTCACCTCTGCCGGAGGCACCGTGGCGACAGGTGGTGCCAGCCCCCTCACCAATGACATGAATCCCCCGGTCGCGCCGAGTCCGAGGAAAACGAATCGGATCCAACCCGTTCCAAACAACCGGTCGAGCCCGTATCCCATGGCATAGCCGACGCATGTCGCCACCGGCAGCAACATCGAATAAGACATGTACTTTCCAAAAGCACTCGTGGCTTGGGCCTCCGAATCACGGGCTCCGGAATTGCGTTTGGACGCCAAGGTCAATTCTACCCTGTAACGGACCGGACACCCGCCGGGACCAACGCGGTTGACATTGGTACCCTTCGGGGCAGAAACTAGGAACCGGCAATTTAACGGGAATTTCATGAAACTGACACTGCTCGTCCTCGTCGCGGCATCGTTTGTCCACGGCCAATCCACAAGTACCGCCACACTTTCCGGCACGGTCACGGACCAGACTGACGCGGTGGTGGGATCGGCCCCCGTCACGGCCACGAATCCGGCAACCGGGCTTTCCCGAAAGGCCACCACGGGACCGGACGGTGCCTACCGTATCGACCTCCTGCCACCCGGCACCTACGACATCCGCGCCGAACATGCCGGATTCAACGCCATGGTCCAACGCGGCGTGGAACTGACGGTAGGCGCAGCAGCCAGTGTCGATTTCAAGCTCCAGGTGGCTGCCGGAAATTCGACCGTCGAAATTGTGTCCGACGCTCCCCCGATAGAGACCACCCGCACCCAGCAATCCAACGTGATCGAACAAAAGGCGATTGCCGAACTGCCGATCGACCGTCGCGACTACCTGAGCTTCGCCCTTCTTGCACCGGGCGTATCCGACTCCAAGGCCCATGCCGACTCCAACACCTACCGCGTTAAACAGACACCGGATTCCGGCCTGTCGTTCTACGGCAGCAACGGCCGCGGGAATACCATCAACGTGGACGGCGGCGAATCGAATGATGGCGGCGGCGGCGTCCGCGCAACCGTTGGACAGGAGGCTGTTCGCGAATTCCAGGTGAACCGGTCCAACTACAGCGCCGAGTACGGCGGCTCGCGGGGCGGCGTTGTGAATATTGTCACCAAGAGCGGCACCAACGAACTCCACGGCAGCGCGTTCGGATTCTTCCGCAACCAGGGTCTGGACGCAACCAATCCGTTCAACATCGTTCTGAGCGCCGACAACAAAGTGACACGCGTGAAACCGGATTCATCGCGCCAGCAGTTCGGAGCAACCATTGGCGGCCCCATCGCCAAGGACAAAACCTTCTACTTCCTGGACTACGAACAGCTGCGGCGGCGCGAGTCCACAGCGGTTCCGATCCTGACCGACCTTTCCGTCTTTGGACCGACCGCAGCCCAGAAGGCGATCCTGGCCCAATTGCCAGCCGCCGCGTCCGCCCAGTTGACGGCGGTTCTCTCGACACCCGCCTCGGTGCAGCAAATGTTCCAGGCCAACAGCGGCATCTTCCCGTTCCAGACCGACCAGCACCAAGGCCTGATCCGCCTGGACCACCAATTCAGCGCCAACGACCAATTTTCGATGCGCGCCAATACGAGCAAGTTTTACGACACAAACCCGAATGTCAGCGCCCTGACCGGCATTTCCCGTGGCTTCATCCAAGACACGTTTGACAGCACAGCGTCGCTGTCCTGGATCCACTCGTTCTCGCCGCGTGTCATCAACGAGGCGCACGCCCAGTTCGACTACTACGACCAACTCACCGGCACAAACGACAAGTTCGGCCCGGCGCTCGAGATCGCCGGATTCGGCAATTTCAACCGCGACCGCTTCCTCCCCAGCGAAAGCATCTCGCGCCGCACCGAGTTTTCCGACAACATCAGCTTCAACCTCGGCCGGCATTCGATCAAGACCGGCGGCTACGCGTTGATCCGGTCCGAACACAGCGATTCGGCCACGTTTTTCAGCGGTCGGTTTACGTTTGGAGCCCTTCCGGGCGGCCTTGTCAACGCGGCGTTGGCATCGACAACAATCAATGCCCTCCAGGCGTTCAACCTCGGGCTGGCCCAGAGTTACCAACAAGGGTTTGGGAACGGAATCGTGACCGCCACCTACCCCTTGTACGCCGGTTATGTCCAAGATGAGTGGCGCGCCACCAAGACCTTGACGTTGAACGCGGGACTGCGGTACGAGGTGGACAATCGGAGAGCCCCCCTGCCGACGGACCACAAGGAGATCGCACCCCGTTTCGGCTTTGCATGGAGCCCGGATGCCAAGACCGTCATCCGCGGCGGGTACGGCATCTACCACGCCACGATCGACTTCCAGATCGATTACAGCGTCTACGCCCTCGGTATCCGGCCCGATGGTTCGCGGCCGATTGCACAGGTGTTGACCACCATCCAGACGGCGGGAGCGCAGAGCGCTGCCAACATTTTCACCACACTGCGGGCGAAGGGTGTGATCGGAGTACCCACACCACAGCGCCCAATCACCCCCGCCGACCTCACCCAGTTCGGCATCAACATCAGCCAGACCGGCCCGCTGCCTCCTCTTTCGGTCGTCTTCAGTGCCTCGCCGAACTACCGGAATCCGCAAACCCAACAGGCGAGCCTGGGCATCCAACGCGAATTCGGCAGCGGCTTCACCGCTTCCGCCAACGGCGTCTTCGTCCGCGGAGCCCATTTGACGGACGCATACGACAACAACCTGCTCTCCAGCGCCCCCTTCGACAAAAACATCGGCACCCAAAACTATGCGGCGGACGCTACCCATCCCGCAGGCTATTTCGTCAACCCGCTGATCTACCAGAGCAATGTCTACGAATCCAACTCGAACTCGTTCTATGGAGGTCTGATGTTGGAAGGCAGCAAGCGCATCGGCCGCAGCGTGCAGCTCCACGCCAACTACACCTGGAGCCACGCCACTGATGAAACAACCGACTACAACAGCGACTTCGAACCCAACAACCAGTTCTGCCGCCGCTGCGACCGGGCCGCTTCCTCTTTCGACGAGCGCCACAAGTTCGTGGCCTACGCCATGCTGCAGACCCCGTCGACAACGAACGTCCTCCTGCGGGATTGGTTGGTTTCGCCAATCTTCCAGGCGCACAGCGGCCAGCCCTTCAACCTCCTGATTGGTGGCACGGACTTGAACAGCGACCGGCACAACACGACCGATCGTCCTGCATACGCCGGGCGCAACACAGGTATGGGGCCAAATTTCTGGACCTTCGACAGCCGTTTCCAACGCAGCATCCGGGTGGGTGAGAAGCGGCACCTCGACTTGATGTTCGAAGCATTCAATTTGTTCAACAAACTCAACTACCAGAGCGTGAACAATACCGTGGGAGCCCTCGCAGGTCCGTTCAACGTGACCGGTCGGGATGACCGGAAGCCGACCGATCCGCTTGGCTTCACGTCGGCCTTCGAGGCGCGCCGAATGCAACTGGGACTGCGTTTCAGGTTCTAGCGCTTGCTAATATGACCAAGTCGCATGATTGAATTCAACTCGCCGGTCTTGACTGCCCCGGACGGATGTGTCATCGCCGTGATCGAGGAGGGCGGCCCATCGCTGTCCCGTACCCCCAGAATGGGCCCCGATGCGCAGCTTCTTCTGCATCCGTTCACGGAGGCTGACGCAGTGGCAAGAGCCCGCGCGGTTTCCGCAATGGTGGGACGGAGGCGTGCAGGAGCAACTTTCGTACTGGTAACCCATGACGAAGTGCTGATGGAGCAGTGCGCCGACGAAGTCTGGTGGTTGCGCGGAGGCAATTTGATTGCTCGGGGCGACCCGGCGGAAATCCTGCCGATCTACCGTCGCCATTGCGCCAAGCAGTTGAGGCTCGCCGGACTCGGACTCGAATCAGCTCTTTCGCCCGCATTGCGCGACGGCGACGGTCGCGCCACACTGGAAGCCATCGAACTACTGGGAGAAAACGGAGAGCCATCCACCGTATTTCGTTCGGGCGAAGAGATCGCTGTCAGGGTTGCTGTCCGGTTTCAGGCCGAAATTGACGATCCGGTGGTGGGAATCATGCTCCGAACCCGGATTGGCTTGAATGTTTACGGAACCAACACGGAGTTGGAACATGTGCTGGTGGGCCCCGTGGCAAGCGGAGATCTAGTCCGAGTCACATTCCGGTTCCAATGCAACCTTTGTCCCGGAGACTACACGCTTACGGCCGCATCACACGATCCCGATGGCGTTTGGCACGATTGGATGGAGGACGCGGTGGCATTCGCGGTTTCCGACAACCGGTACACAGCTGGCGTCGCCAACCTCCGAGCCAAGGTTTACGCCGAACTTTCAAGGGGCTGATTGCTGTACGGGTACAGCAAAACGAGCTTCCTGCCGAGCGCAGCGAATCCATGCTTGGGAAGGATTTCCCGGTCCGTGAACGAAATCGCCTCCCGATTCGTAGCTATACTGGGAACGACAAACCATGAGCCAAAATGCACTCTCGCAAATTCACGCGCTTCTCGCGTCCAGGCGGTATTCCGTCTCGGACACCGGTGAGACCGGCCTCAGCATCAAGGACGTCGAAAGCGGCTTGACCGTCTATGCGCAGTTGGAGGGCGAAATCCTGTTCTTTTCGCTTGCCTGCGCCACGGTGCCCGAAAGCGACGTTACGCCGGTTGCCATGGCAAAAATGCTGGACGCCGGGAACGGGATCTCCACATCGCACTTCCAGGTGCAGGAGGCCGGCCCGGGCGAAGTCACCATCACGCTGAACAATTTCTGCAAGCTCCAGGAGTTGGGTCCGGACGACGAGGACGACATCCTCTCATGCGTCGGATACCTTCTTGCGGATGCCATCCACGCCAGGGATCTTCTGGCGGCTGAAATATCGTAAGCGGAACTCGTCAGAGCATCCCGTCAGAGCAAAACACCAGTCCAACAAATCCGGAGACCGAACATGGGATTCTTTTCAGATCTTTTCAACCGCACGGGCCGCGTTGCGCGCGGCCAAGCCAACCAGGCGGTCGGCGCCCTTGAGGACGCGACCTTCGAGGCAACGGTCCAGCAGACTGTCGCCGATATGAAGAACGAGTTAAACAACGTCGTCCGGTCCTCGGCGATGGCGATGAGCAACTACAACCAACTCGACGCCGAGTACCAGAAATACGTGAAGCAGTCGACCGATTGGAAGGCCCGCGCACAGCAGGCCCTCGACGCCGGCAACGAGGATTTGGCCCGCAAGGCGCTGGCGAAGAAGGGCGAAGCCGACCGCCAGGTCGCGTCGCTGCAATCCGCAGTCGAGAATGCGCGCAGTGCGGCAGACACGCTGAAGTCCCAGGTCGCCGATTTGAAGCATAAGATCGA
>CAITMP010000282.1 GCA_903893525.1 uncultured Acidobacteriia bacterium
CCGCTGTGGCCCAATTGCCGCCATCCCAGATGCAAATGGATGGCAGACTGACGTTGCGGAAGCGGAGCTGCGCGATTACCCGCCCCTGGGAGTCCAAGGCGAAGGTATCAAAGCTCGACGCGATGCGTCCGTCGATCGTGGTTGCCGTGGCCAGGGTGGAGGAATAGGCCAAAATTTGTTTCGTTGTGCCGTTGGACCAAATGAAGAAGCGGCTGTCGCCTGCGCTGGTGGATGAATTGAAGAGAACATCGCCATTGCCGTTCACGTCCAACTGCCCCGGATTGTTAACGGTCAGGGTATCGATTTTCAGCGGGAACGGCAGGACCAACTGCGGCTGGCCACCCGGAACAATTTTGGCGATCCCGGCCCCCGTGATCAGCCAGATGTCCCCGTTCGGAGCCTTGCGCATGTTGTAGGTGGTGCCATGCGAGCCACCGAACCACATTGTGTTGCCAAAGAGGCGCTCTCCCATGCCGAGCGTCATGTCCCAATCGGTACCGTTGTAACCGCCTATGCTACCGGAGTTTCCACCGGCTTGAACGTGGGGCGGCCCAGTCCGGTCCCCACCAATCAGCGTGAACAAGTTCACAGGCAACTCAACATTCACCATATCCCCGGCCTGGAACAAGACAAACGGGGTGCCATCCATGCGGGCGACCATCAAGGCATTCACATCGCCCCGAATCATCAGGACAACTCGTCCCGAGGCATCTACCGTCCCACTTTCGACGTCCTGCACCGTCTGATCGAACAACTTCTTCCCGATCAGAACCAACGGGGTGGCTGTCGAGCCCTTCCACATGTAAATTCCGTTACCCTGGCTGCCGAAGGGATTCGCGTAGATCAGGGTCCCCTCTGCACCGTTGCGCCAAAGGATCCCGGTCTGGGAGCTGATACGGAGTTGCGATATCTTCCCGTCCGGGGCGAACGACAGGTACCACTGGCTGTTGTCTTCCAGGACGACTCCGAGGACGGCGGTTCCATCCTCGTCAAACCAAGTGGCAGGCGCGTATGTCTTGCCCCCGAGGAATGATCGAATCTTCGACGTATTGGTGCCCGGAATTGCGGTTGTGGACGTGGGAATCGGATCCCCGACCGCGGCAAGCTTCCGGCGCCCCGTAAAATCATGGCGGTAAAAGACGCGGTTGGAACCGTTGGTGACGCCGTAAAACGCGGTGCCGTCGCCGGCGATACCGAAATCGGCGTCGATGGAGAAGCCGTTGGCGATCTCGGGCAACGTGTCGCGGGTGCTCAGGAGCATTTCGTTGGCACCGGTCGCCCCCCGGAACATGCCTGTATACCCAACCGTTTCATTGGGATAGCGGAACGAGGCCCGAACCATCTTCCACCCGGTTGAAGTCAGCGAACTGCGGTTGATGTAGAGGCCGCCCACGGCCTCGGTCGCACCGAGCGGAACGTTGCCATTGATGAAGGAATCGAGGCCGTCCTTGTTGCCGAGGTTCAACTCCGTGCCGTTGATGTTGGTGTCCTCGTAGCTAAGAATCTGCCCGTCGCGCGTAACAGCGTGGGTGCGGAATTCCAGGGCCGTGGAAGCCCGCCCGAACCGCGGGACACCTCCGGCGCTCACCACCTGCCATACGCCGTTGTTCCAATTCACCAAAGCGTTGGCAAGACCGTCGAACGACGCATTGAAGAACAACTGGCCGTCATCGGTCGAATAGATCATCGACTGTTTTGGGCGAAGCTTCCAACTGGCGCGCGTTTGCGCCATCGTGGAATACAGTTTTTTCACGGAATATGCGGGCGGAGCCTGCGAGTACACGTTGGCATAAGCTACCCATCGCTGCTGGAGGCCGGGAAATGTTTCGTTGTAGTTGTACGTGGCCCAGACCCAGACTCCGCCCTCGCCAGTGGCCTTCAAATTGCCCGCTGAATCAATGCTCCCCAGTGACGATCCGCCCTGGCGCTGGTTGGTCAGGGACCAGGAAAATGTGACGCCCGAGATCACTTTTCCATCGGCATCATAGGCTGCGGCTTGGAATTTGCTCGTGGTTCCGACGTTGACGACGGCAATTCCCGGAGTCACCTCCAGCCTGGAAGGTACGCACTGGAACGCCCCTTCGCCGCTCACGGATCCCGATCTTGCCGTGGCGCGCACGGTCGCCAACCCCTTGGCTGTCACCAGTCCCGTGGTTGAAATCGAGGCTGCGGCCTGGTTCACGGACCAAGTTACGGGGGCATTGGGCAGCACATTGCCGGCCGAGTCATGCACCACGGCCGTCAGTTGCAGTGTGCGTCCGACCGCCACCTGGGATTGGTCGGCAATGACTTCCACCCATGATGCCGTCTGCCCCTGCGCGACCGCCGCGAAGGCGATCAACGGCACTACCAGTCGACCGCTCCGGGAAATCAAGCAAAAACCTCGTTGACCGGACGGAAGTTCAGGTCGAGATTGGGATTGATGTAGTTGAACCGGCGTCCCGACGGCGTATCATTGATGCCCTTGGTCCAATCGATCCCCATGGCCGAATAGATGGTGGCGGCGATGTCGTCCGGATAAATGGGGCGTCCCGCGCTCCAAGCCGGGTCCACAATCTCGGCCCCGGTGGCCGAACTCTGTCCGATTGCCCTGCCCCCCCGGACACCGCCGCCGATCATGGCAACGTTCATCACGGGCCGGTAGTGGTCGCGGCCTCCACGTGAATTCAGGACGCTGGGCGTGCGGCCAAACTCGCCCATCATGACGATGAGAGTCTTGTCCAAATCACCCGATGCCTTCAAATCATCCACCAAAGCCCCCACCGCGCGGTCCAGATCGCCACCCAACTGGTAAATATTGGACCCTTGGCTGCGGTCGGTGATGCCTATGTGGGTATCCCAGCCACTCTGGGTCACGCTAACGAACGCAAGTCCCATCTTGTTCTGGATGGCATTTCTGGCAACGATCAAGGGCCGACCGATCGAATTGGCACCGTACCGCCCCTCGTCGTCCGTGGAGAATTTGAACACGCCGTCCACCGCCGGGTTGTACATCATCGCTTTGGCATTGGCGTAGTAACCCGCATAGGAGGACACGTCGACATTGGCCGCAGTTTCGCGGAGCGGCGCGTCCAAATCACGCAAAAGTTGAAAGCGATCCTCGAAACGCTGCTGGCTGGTGGTTCCGAAATAGTTGTGGGTCAGCGTGGAGATGCCGGTCCGGCTTGCCGGGGGCATCATAGGCTGGAATGAACCGCCCAGAAACGTTGCACCCTGCAGATTCTGGTTGAACGCCATGAACGGGGGCAGAAGCCCCTTCACGCCCTTTTCATAGCCGATTACGGCACCTATGTGCGGAATCTCGGCGGCCAGAGCGGGATTCTGCGAGTGCGAAGTCTGGATGTAGAACTGGCCGCGCTCGTGGGCTGCTTCCCAACTGGAGCAGGAACGGAGCACGAGAAGGTCGTTGGCCAAGCCGGAGAGCTTCGGAAAGTACGTTTTGGAGAACGAGAGGCCACCGGAATACTGCGTGATCTTGGCATCGGACGGGTTCCACGGTCCGTCCTTTGGATCCCAAGTGTCCAAATGGCTGGGACCGCCGTTCATGTTGATGAAAATGCAGGTCTTGGCGGTACCCTTGGGTGCGACACCGGACGTGGTGACCTGTGCGTCCGCGTGTGGTGCCAACATTGCCGCAGCACTACCGAATAGGAAATGGCGTCGCGTCAACGGGGCGTGGCCGGGGCAATTTTTACGGAAGTTTCTGCCGATCATGTCGAGTGGCCTCTATCTGTGTTCGCCGGGTCTAGTAGTTGAACGCGAAATCGAGCTTGTTGAGGAGTGCCCATTGCAGGTCGCCCAGCCACTGGTAGCGGGGACCGGTCCTGCGCTGCATCACGATGTTCAATTCGGCAGCAGTGGGATATCTCGAAAGCGTTGCCAAGAAGATCTCCGTAATGGCGTCTGTGTCGTTTGGAACACGGGCGTCGGTCAAATGCACCCGATTTGTGATGCCCACGTTGGAGATCTGTGAACCCATCGATCGGTACACATTGTTCGAATCGTTCATCATGAAGAGCAGTCCCAAGATTGTGGGCTGTGAGGTCCGGTCCAGCGTGTACCAGTTGCCGCGCCCGAATTGCGTCAGAAAATCGACGACGCGGGAATCCGAAAATGGCTCGGTGGGGTCCGGGAGCTGGTTGGCATACATGGCGACGCTCGGGGTGCCGATAATGGTCATCGGCTGCTCGGTGTGGGTCGCGGTGGTGAGCGCATCGTACATCTGCTCCGCGGAAAGGCGGCGCGGCTGGTAACGGGCGAAGTATTTCGCGTACACCGGCTGCCACTGCCCTTCGTAGCGGCTGGAGAGCTGGTAGGTTTCGCTGTTCACAATCTGGCGGATGAGCGGTTTCAAATGGAATCCACTTTGGATGAAGGAGTCCGCAAGTTGCTCCAGGAGCTGAGGATTGGAGTTCTGGATCGGCCAATCGCCGGGAGGCGGATTGTTCGGATCGACGCGGGACAGATCCCAGCCATCGGGTGGGTCCACGATGCCGTAGCCGAAAAAGTAGCTCCAGAGGTAGTTCACCGTGGCTTTGGCGAATTGGCGGTCGTTCACGATCATTTCCGCCAACTCCGACCTCCATTTGCCCGTCGTCGGTTGCTGTCCGGAGGTGAAGTATGCGGGAGTTACGACCGCATCCACCCGTGCCGGTCGGCAGCCCGGATTCGACTGGGATACCGAACCGGAATACGACCCATAGGTACGATCCACGACGGTGACCTGCGGACGGTACCCGATCGGGTCGTCGCTCAGCCGGACAAACTGCATGCGCGACAAGAATGACGACATCTTCCAGAAATCGCTCCGTGTGCGGCGGCTCAGGTGCAGGTTGATCTTTTCCAAATGGGCCCGCCCGTTGTGGCAGGAAATGCACTCGGTCTTGTAGCCGAGGAAGGATGTAGTAATCTTTTCCGTGATGTCGTCCCAGGAATCCTGGACCGGGCCATTCAGATCCATCCAGCGGGCGAAGAACTGGGTGCCGGGGACATCGTCGACCCGCCCGGCAGCGGTCACGAAGCGGCGCACGAAATCATCGTAGGGCTGGTCATCGGTAAAGAGTTGCCGCAGGAAACCGGTGAACACATTGCGGGCCGGGGTCGAGATGTTGTCGTGCGCCCTGGTGACCTTGAAACGGTTGGCCAGAAAAAGGCTCAACTGGTCGGCATAGGCGGGGGAGGACAAAAGACTTTCAACCAAGTCGGCGCGCTTGGTCGGGCTTGTGCTGTCGATGAACTGGCGCGCATCGGCAGGCGACGGGATGCGTCCGGTAAGGTCCAAATAAATGCGGCGGAGAAACTCGGAATCGGTGGTGGAAGGGGCGGGTGGAACCCCGTCCGCGGACATCTGGGCAAAGACGGATTGGTCTATGAAACTGGCGGATTGGCCTATGCGGGACGAAGGATCGACCTGCGCGCGCTTGCGGAACCGGGCCGTTCGCGAAAACTCGGTGAACTGGCGGTCGAGTTCCAGACTTTGGGCAATCTCAGTCCGCAGCGCCGACGGGTAAGCCGGGCAGTAGGGATCCGAAAGCTGCGCTGGAAGAGGCAGGGGTTCCACGGCGGGGTCAATCGGCAGCGGATCTTGCGCCGCCACAACCGAGACCAACAGGAACGACGCAATGACTGATCGCAGGCGCACAAGCATAATCGTAACCCGAATTATACACCTTCGCGGAATGAAGAGCCTGGTGGGACGTCCAAGGGCAAAGGAAGGTTACACGTGGCTCGAAAATTCGCACTGGGGAAAGGAGCCGGAGCAAAGAAGCCCGATGAAGTCCTCGCAAAATCACGATACAATCCAATGTGGAAGCCTCAAGAATCGACCGTGGAGATCCACCCTACAGACGCATGGCAGCGGATCGAGAAGATCTTTCTGGTCGCCGCAGATCTCCCGCACGAGGAGCAATCCCGGTATCTGGAAGAGGCCTGCGGCGGGGATCCCGAGCTAAGGAGGGAAGTCGAATCCCTGCTGGAGGCCGACGGCACCGGTGAAGCGCCCGTGGGCGACGTGGTCCGGGAATCCGTCAACTCGATGGTGAAACACGAGTTCGACGGCTTGAGCGCCGGTGCTTGGCGGTTGTTGGACGAAATCGGCCGCGGCGGCATGGGAACGGTCTACCGTGCCAAGCGTTCCGACGGCGACTTCAAGATCGAGGTTGCCATCAAGATCCTGAACCGGGGTATCGAGTCGCCGACAATTCTCGACAGGTTCCGCCGCGAACGCCAAATGCTGGCGCGACTGGAACACCCCAACATCGCCCGGCTGCTCGACGGCGGCACAACACGGACGGGCCACCCATACCTTGTGATGGAGTTCGTGGCGGGCGAGCCATTGACCCGCTACTGCGACCAGCGCCGACTGGGGATCCGAGAGCGGGTTGCGCTTTTCCGCAAGGTCTGCGACGCTGTATCCTGCGCACACCGAAATCTGATCATCCACCGCGACCTCAAACCGGACAACATCCTGGTTACGGCCGACGGGACACCCAAGCTCCTCGATTTCGGTATCGGGAAGATCTTGGATCCGACGCCGGGCGAGAGCGAACTTACCTCGACAGCTGAAAGGGTCGGAACACCCTCTTGGTGCAGCCCGGAGCAAATCCGTGGCGAGAACATCGGGATCGGTACCGACATATATTCATTGGGTGTAGTGCTGTTCCGGCTGCTTTCGGGCTATCGACCCTATCCGGTCGATACCGTGACGTGGGAAAACGCCATTACTGTCATCTGCGAGCGCGACGTCCTCCGCGCCAGCGACCAGGCCGTAAACCGGGACCGGAACCCTCAGGAGCTACGCACCAACGCCTATAACCGTGCCACCACGCCGGAGCATTTGAGACGGCAGCTGGCCGGGGATCTGGACAACATTCTGGCATTTGCGCTGCGCAAGGAAGCCGACCGCCGGTACCACTCCGTTGACCAGTTCAGCGACGAGTTGCAGCGGTATCTGGAAGGCCGCCCGGTGCGGGCGGCGGGTGACACAGTCTTTTATCTGGCCGGGAAGTTCATCCGGCGGCACCGACTGGGAGTCGGCACGGCTGCCGTGCTCACCACCCTGCTGTGCATCTCGACCATGGCCGCACTGTGGCAGGCGCAGCGTTTGTCCAGACGCTTGGCGGAAGACCGAAAGCTGGCAGGCACATTCCTATCGGAGATCCATGGAGCGGTCCAGCGACTTCCTGGCTCAACTCCCGTCCGGGAGGTTCTGCTCACCAAGTCCCTCGACTATTTGCACGGACTGGCAAAAGACACCGGGGAGGATCGCGAAACCCGCAGGTCCCTCGCGTTGGCCGAAGAGCAGTTCTCATCGCTTCTGAAGGAGATGCTGCAGTTCGACCGGGCGCTGGTTTCGTGGCACATCGCGAGGGACATCCGCGAAAAACTGGCAGCCGAGAATCCGACTGACCGGCAGTTGCAATACGAACTGGCGTCCAGCTACCTGATCGGCGGCTATATCACGGGACGCGCCGAACGTGCGGACCACATGCACGAAATCCATCAGAAGGGACTCGCGATTGCCGAACGGCTTGTCGCCGACTATCCTGGAGACCGCGATTACCAAGTACTTACGGCGGATGCATGCATGAACGTCGCGTACAGTGCCAACGTGACCGGACGGCCGGAGGACGCAGCGGCCCTGTTGCGGCGCGCGGTGAAGATACGCGAGGGCCTGAAGCAGGCACCGACGGCGGAGGGACGAACAGAGGCCCAACGGTCGCTGGCTACCCTGCACTACAGGCTCGGGAGCATCGAGGCCCAAAACAGCCGTCCCGAGGAAGCTCTGACCGACCTCGGAAAAGCCCTCGCCATCCAACAGCAACTTGCGACGGCTCGGGAACACGACCGGGAACTGAGCTCAGCCTTGGCCGGAACCCACCATTTCCTCGGGTACGCGCTGGGGCAGTTGAACCGGAACGCGGAGGCGCTGGGCCACTTCCGGGAGGCAGTCAACCTGAGGGAAGCAGCCATCGCCGCCGATCCCAAGGACGGGGCCACCAGAACTTTGTTGGCCGGAAACTATGCCGAGGAGGGGGTGGTACTTGCTGCACTCGGGCGGACTGCGGACGCGGTCGAGGCTTTGGACCGGGCAATCCAGCTCATGCGGCGAGCGGTGTCGGAAAATCCGGCCAGCATTCCGATGCGCCTTTCCCTTGCCACCGATCTGGGCCACTTGGCCGAGGTCTACGATACCGCCAAACGGTTCGACTTGGGACTGGACAGCTGGAAACGGGCTTTGGGTGTCTATGATGCGCTGGCCGCCGAGGGCAAGCAGCTTGTACCCACAGCCCGGGCAGCGGTGGAAGAGGCCAGAGCGCGATACAAGAGGGATTTGGACTTGGTTCTGGCCAAAAGACAATAAAAAAGGCCGACCCGATATTCCGGGTCGGCCAAGCACTACGGAGAGACGAAGGTTACTTGGAGAAGATGCGGTTGCGGCGGGCAAGACCAAGTCCGACCAAAGCCGAACCGAAGAGAAGCAGCGAGGCCGGCTCCGGGGTGGTGGCTGAGGATTCGGAATAGGTGTAGATGACCGTGCCGAAAGCTCCGCCACGGGTTCTGATGGTCGGCGTCAGGTTGCCGCTGCCCGTCACCGCTGTATTGGCCGTCGCGCTCAAATCCGCAGTCACGGTGCCGGTGCCAGTGAAGAAGTCGAGAATCGCCTGATCGGTGAAGGTGGACGAGCTAGTAGTAGCGGCACCCACAAAGCTCGGGTCCACCGAACTGTCGTGGACAATCGTATCGCCGGCATTCAGCGTTTCGTGGATGGTGTAGGTCGGCGCCGAAGTCACGATGCTGCAATTGCTGCTGCAAAGCGCATTTGGAAACAGCATTTCCAACGTCATGGCCAACGTCGTGGTCAAGCCCATCGCGTCCGTGGGTTCATTGCTGACTACCGTGACCTTGCCGGTTGTGTTGGCGCTCAGCTGGAACTGGATTCCAGTGAGAGTACCGATGGTGCCATCGAACTTCTGGAAATCCAAGGCAGTGATCTGCGACAAGCGCAGACCCGGCCCAAGAACAGTCGTGTCGTATTGAACGGTACCAGCCAGCCCGCTTCCTGCGGATACCGCCAGTAGAACCGCTGCTCCAAAAATTGCGTGTAGAGTTTTCATAGTTCGTGCCTCCGAAATTCAAACGAGGTCGGAAACTCCTTTGGGAGTTCCCGTTGCCTACTTGTCCATATTAGACCGCAGTGGGAGATCAGTGCAACCGGGCGGGGCCTAGTACTGGGAGTAGCCCCTCGTGCACGGCCTACGGTGCGACATTTGAAATCCGGTGAAACATTCCTCCAGAACATGTCACCGGCCCGCTTTCGGCACCACGCCGCCGACGTACATCTCGGTGGGAGTGGTGAAGAGATTGAAGATATTCGACAGCTTCGTCGACATCACGAAATACACGCCGCTGTGGATTGGACTGGTCAGGAAGTTCTGGCTGATCTCGTCCATCGACTTGAAGCTGTAGCCGACACCGAGCCGGACATCGCGGAGCGCCCAATAGCCACCCTCGATTCCCGCCGTCCAGCGTGTGGTGGAACTGGCTGGCTGGCCCAGGATCCGACCCTCGCCCGCTGCGTCGAACCGACCCCGGATCTTCATCTGTGCCCTGCCCTGCATCAGGTATGTGTCGGTAGAGACAGCAGGAACACCGTCGCCGCTGAAGGTGCGGTGGCTCAAGGAGGCTTTGCCGAATAGTTCCAGCGCGTGCGTGGCTTGGAAGAAGGCATCGCTCGAAATGATCGACACCGAGTCCTTCTGGCGGAAACCGGTCAGGCCCAGCAAGTCGGAGGTGCGTAGCGTGTACGAGAACAACACGGCCTCGCGGTCGGATTTGACCGGACGCAATGCCAAGGCGGCCGTCCCCTGGTCGACCAAGCTCTGTCGGGAATTGTACAGGCTCGCGACGCTGGATGTCGGGGTGAAGTTCGCGTTCGAGTGCTGGAACTGCGCCAATCCCGTCAAGCCCTCCAAAATACGCCCTGCCGCGCCGCCAGTGAAGATCTGGCCCGTGCCGCCGCGGTCCCGCAATTCATAGCGTGCCGCCGCTTTGAACTTTTTGTTGGGCAGCCACGCGAGCCCGAATGATCCGCTGTTGAAACTCCCATCCTTGCCGGTGATCAGCGTGCCGCGCTCCACGCCTAGATCCAATTTGAAATGCTCGGAAAGCGGAATGCGGTTGACAAGACCGATCACCGCAAAACTGTCAGTGCCGTTGATGCCGTTTTCCACCAAATAGCGGCCCTGCATGCTGGTGTACTTGTTCCAACGGTCCTCCACGCCGAGACTCATCTCGTTCTTAGACCCAAGCAGAGTGAAGCCGGAACGACTGAGATCGCCGATGGGCGTAATGGGTTGCGACGAAAGGCGTTGGGTAAAGAACAGCCGGACCGCTGGGCTGAGCTGGTACTTGGCGGCAAGAATCGTCTGATTTGGATACGTCGGATCACCGCCCATCACATTCTGTTCACGCCGTGCCGACGCGGTCAGCTTGCTGGTGACGTTGATATCGATTTCGGCGGTCACTTCATGAGCTTCCATCGACTGCGAGTGCAAGGTATCGACAAAATCGCGGTAGTTGTAGCCGGCCATCAGGATGACTCGCTCGAAGACTTGCTGCTTCCATTCAAGCGAAGCTGTCCGTCGACCGTTGTTCACCAGTGGCGTCTTGTTCTTCTCGTCCATCAGCGACAGCTTGAGGCGCGCACCCTTGAGCGGCTTGAAATCGTAGTTGCCCTGAATGGTTTGGGAGCCAGGCAAGGTGGTGGCGCCAAATGGATTGTAGAAGCTGTTGTCCGTCTTGGCTGCGGACACCTTTAGGATGCTTTGGCGGTACTTGATCGGCTGGTCGTATTCCGCCCGGATCGCGGTGCCGTTGCCCGTCGTGGGCAGGCCGGAACCGAAAGCGGAGGAAGCGCCGGCAGCCAGGATCGACCCGTGGCTCAAGGGCATTTCGAACTTCAGCAATCCCTTGTTGGGTGTTTTCTGTTGCAGGGCAACCGCGCCCAAATAGTAGGACCCGAACTGCGACGTCCGCTGGTCCATGAACGAAATGCCCAGCTTCAGCCCCACGGACCGGAATTCCTTTGCGGCCCGGATGGAGTAAACGGTGGTGCTGAGTCCGGTTGTCCGGTAGTCGTAGGTGACCACCAGTTGGTTCAGGTTCAGCGCGTGGTCCGTGGCGGTGAAAGACCGCAGCATAAATATGGTGCCGGTTGTCCAATCGAGCGTGTAATCGACCGACCGCACCAAGGGCTCGCGAGAGACGATCAGTTCCGGGTTGTAGCGGTCGCGTACCTCGACGGTGACCAACTCCGAACCCGGCGTGACTGTCGGATGTGACAGCTGGATCAGACCGAACGTGGAGCCGGGGAAGACATCACGTGCAAATCCGGTATCGGGCCGCGCACCTTCCAAGGACAGTTCCGTGTGGCTGGAATCCTCCAAGTGGACCTGGATTCCGGTGAGACTACGGGAATAGTCGTTGATGCCCGGTTGTGATTGCTGTGCCCGGTCGCCCCGCAGATCGCCATACATTATGTAGGAGTGTCCACGGTCGACGCGGGCGTAGAGATGGGAATTCGAACGCGTGATCTGGTCCTGGGCGGAGGAATCGCCGTAGATCGGATACAGCCGGTCATGCGGATCCAACTCGAACATGTGCCGCGTTCCGGTCGTGTCGTTCAGGGAGAGATGGCTCTCATAGGCGATGGTCACCAGGTTTTTGCCGACCGGGGCCCGCAGGAAGGCATCCGCCCGGCGGGAAACGGTGCCGGACTGGCCCAAAATGGAGAAATCCGGAGCTGCACGGCCAATCGCGATTTCACCGAGTGCCACAATGATCGGTCGGCGGCGCTCCTGGGAGAACCAAATTTCCGATTCGGCGGTGAGCCTATGCTCCGGATCACCAGTCTCGGCGGAAATCCGCGCGATACCGGGAATGGAAGGTGCGATGAGCCGGACCAACGCATAGCCATTGGTAACACGGAGAGTCGTCGTCTGCATCCGTTCAGGGACCTGTTCGACTGTTGCCCCAAGGTGGATCTTGGTTTTGGTGCCGAACAAGGTCTCGGTACCGTTATTGAGGATCGCCTCGCTGGTGATATCGGATTCGACTAGCGCGGTCGAAGTGGCACCCTTCGCGGGAATCGGAGTCTTCTTCCCAAGCGCCGGAGTCAAGTCCTGATCGGACACAAACTGGCCGGCGTTGGTCTTGATGCGGATTTCACCGGAGGGAACCGGCTTGCCCTTGGCATCCACCAGCAGCAGCCGGATGGTGGTGCTGGAACGACCGTCTGCCATCGCGTTCGGGCTGGCGGGCGTCACTACAAGCCTCTGGGTGAGTGCAACGGACGAGGTGGGATTGGCCAGCACCGGAACGGTTGGCCGGGATTCGACCACCCTGAAATCAGGATCTTGCACAAGCGGGAAGTTTTGCCGCAGCATGGTGCCGCCGCCCAACGGCGTGCGGAGGAGGCGGCTCCAACTGCGACCGTCGTGCCTTCGTATGCGGGATTTGCGCTGTTCCTCGGGCAGGAGGATGTCCGGCTCGACCACATAGTCGTCCACCAGTGTGAAAGTTCCGGGCACAGTCGCCGGATCGATGGAGATAACGGCGGAACCCGCACCGACGACGGGAATGTTGTAAAGACCCTGAGAATCAGTTGTTGCCGACTGGCCGTTGGAAAGGTAGATGCGGACGCCCGCAATGGGACGCTCGCCTTTTTCGAAGATGCCGTCGTGGTTGAGATCTTCGAAGACCCGTCCGATGATGAACTGCTGGAGGGAGAACAGACCCAGGCCAACACGGACACCGGCGGTTCCGGCATCGGAGACAACGGGGTTGCCGCCGGGCAAGGTAGCGGTGATGCGCGCCGAGTTGATGTTGTTCCCCGCCCTCGCGGCGGGCGTGATTCGCAACCGGTATGTGATCGATACCGAGGCTTGGCTGGGCAGCACCCCGACACTAAACGTCAGAACACCGGGGGTGGTGCCCACGGCGATGTCCGTGGCGGTCGTGAGACCCGCGATGATCTTCGCGCTGCCCGGAACATAGGTGAATCCGAGTGGCAGTTGATCGTGGATCACGGTATTGGAAATCGCGCCGGGATTGCCGTTGACCACGTCGATCCGGTAGGTTACGATTTCGCCGACATCGGCGGAGATTTTGTCGGCCAGTTTCGAAACCTTGATGGACGGCATGAACTGCGGGATGGCCGCAGTATCGGAAGCCGTGGTCTGGGCACCGCCACCGCCACCGGTGGCCCCGCCGGTGGGGACTCCGCCGCCGGTCACGGTTGCCACGTTTAGAATCTTGTCCGGCGCGTTCACGGCAACATTCACATTCAAATAGATGGGCGGGTAGCTCTTACCCGGGTCCAGGATGTCCCCACGGGTGCAGGCGAGTGTCGCGAAGACGCAAGACCAACCGACACCGGTAATCGCGGTGGCCGTCAGGCTCGACGGCAGTTGGTCGATTGCAGTCACGACGCCTTGGGTTTGGCTGTTTCCGATGTTGGTAACCGTGAGCAGGTAGGTCCCGGTACCCCCTCGGGCAAAGTCGCCGGTGTGGGTCTTTACAAGACTGAGGAGCGGCGCAGACCCGGCGATGGTTGTGGGATCAGAGGCAGTGTTGTTGGAGGTATTGATCTCGCCGCCTCCAGCCACGGTGGCTACGTTGACGACGGAGGCTGGAGCATTGCCCCCGATGGAAACCGCAAGGGTGATTGCCGGATAGCTGGCACCTGGAGCGAGGGTGTCACTGCGGGTGCAGGTGGCAGTTGCAACGGTGCAGGTCCAGCCGGTCCCTGAAATGGCCGTCGCGGTTAGGCCCGTCGGCAGCGTGTCGGCTACCGTGACTATGCCGGACGTGGCAATCGCGCCGGAATTGGTTGCCACGATGGTGTAGGTGCCTGTTCCTCCACGCGTGAAACTGCCTGTGTGGGATTTGGCGATCGTCATGTCGGGCAATGAAAGGATCGTGGTCGGATCCGTTGCCGTGTTGTTGGACGTGTTCTTTTCACCACCGCCGGAGATCGTGGCCGTGTTGATGACTAGCGCTGGAGCGGTTGTCGCCACGCTGACTGTAAGAGTGATGGCTGGATAGGCCGAACCCGGAGCAAGAACATCAGCCCGCGTACAAGTGAGCGGAGATACCGTACACGACCAGCCCGTACCGGCAATGGCGGTGGCAGTTAGGCCCGTCGGAAGGGTGTCGGACATGCTAACGGTTCCGACCGTGGGTCCTGTGCCGATATTCGAGACAAGGATTGTGTAGCTGCCCGTTTGTCCGATTGTAAAGTTGCCCGTGTGGCTCTTGGAGATGGTGAGATCGGGCGTCGAGCTGACAACCGTGGGATCCGTTGCAGTGTTGTTGCCGGGGACCCGGTCGCCACCACCAGACACGGTTGCGGTGTTGATCAGGCTTGCGGGAGCATCGACTGCGACATCCGCAGTCAAGGTCAATGGAGGATAGGCCGCGCCGGCAGCCAGAACATCCGAGCGCTGGCAAGAAAGCGGTGCAACTGTGCAGGTCCAACCCGTGCCCGAAATCGCGGTGGCGGTCAATCCGGCCGGAACCGTGTCGACCACCGAAACGGGGCCGATTGAAGGACCGGTACCGATGTTCGAAACCGTGATCGTGTAGGTGGCACCTTTTTGGCCGCGGTCGAAATTTCCGGTGTGAGTCTTGGTTATGGTGAGGTCCGGCCCAGGGATTGAGGTTGGGTCGGTAGCGGTATTGTTGCCCGGTGTGCGGTCGCCACCACCGGAAACCGTGGCAGTGTTGACCACATTCGGAGGTGCATCGATGGCGACATTGACGGTCAGGGTGATGGGCGGATAAGCTGCCCCGGCAGCCAGCACGTCGGAGCGGGTGCAGGAAAGCGAGGTGCAGGCCCAGCCGCTGCCCGTAATCGCCGTGACGGTCAGACCGGACGGAAGGGTATCGGAAACGGTTACAACACCTGTGGTTGGAGCCTTGCCGATGTTGGACACCGTAATGCTGTAGGTTGCACCGATCTGGCCGAGGGTGAAATTGCCCGTGTGGGATTTGGCAATGGTCAGGTCCGGCGTGTCGATGTCGGTGGGATCGGTCGCGGTGTTGTTGGATGGGTTCTTGTCGCCGCCACCGGAAACCGTGGCGGTATTGACAACGGTTGCAGGCGCGTCGACCGCAACGTTCACGGTTACGGTGATGGACGGATAGGCTGCTCCCGGGACAAGAACGTCGGAACGGGTACAGGTCAAGGAAGCTGCGGAACAGGTCCAGCCCGAACCCGACATCGCGGTCGCGGTCAGTCCCGACGGCAGTGAATCCACAACCGTGACACCGCCTGTGGTGGGCCCGGCACCAACGTTGGAAACTCCGATGGTATAGGTGGCACCCAGCTGGCCAAGCGCAAAGTTGCCGATGTGCGATTTCGCAATCGTCAGATCCGGCGCGTTTACGGCCACGGTATCGGAAGCCGTGTTGTTGGCGGTATTCTTTTCTCCGCCGCCGGATACGGATGCCGTATTGGTGAGGGAGAGCTGCGCGTCCGGGGCCACGGAGACGTTGACCGTGATGGGCGGATAGCTGGCTCCCGCAGCCAACACGTCAGCGCGCGTGCAGGTTGTACCGGAACAGGCCCAGCCACTGCCGGTAATTGCAGTCGCGGTGAGGCCAACGGGAAGATTGTCGGACACGGAGACGGCCCCCACCGTCGGCCCAAGGCCGATGTTGGTCACGGTGAGAGTGAAGACCCCCCCGGGTTGACCAAGGGCAAAGGTGCCGCTGTGCGACTTGGAAATGGTCAGGTCGGGAAGGCCAATGATAGTGGTCGGGTCTGTTGCCGTGTTGTTCAATGCGTTGGTGTCGCCGCCGCCCGACACTGTCACAGTATTGATCAGCGTGGGAGGCGCGTCGACCGCAACATCGACCGTGACCGTAATGGGCGGATAGGTGCCGCCGGATGCGAGGACATCGGAGCGCGTGCAGGACAAGGGGCTGCATGCCCAACCGGTACCGGCCATCCCGACGGCGGTGAGGCCCGTTGGGAGGGAGTCGGCGACGGTTACCATACCCGCGCTGGGAGTGTCACCGACGTTGCGGACCGTGACGGTGTAGGTAGCGCCGGTTTGGCCCTGGCGGAAGTTGCCCGTGTGGGACTTGGAGATTGTCAGGTCCGGGGGCCCGAGAATGGTGGTCGGGTCGGAGGCTGTGTTGTTCGCTGAGTTACTGTCGCTGCCACCCGAGACGTTGGCTACGTTGATCACTGTGGTGGCAACCTTGCTGGTGACATCCACGGTAACGGTGATGGGCGAGAAGCTGGCACCTGGGCTAAGGGGATCGGAGCGACTGCAAGTGGCTCCGCCGCAAGACCAACCAGTGCCCGCTAGTCCGGTCAGACTAAGACCGGCAGGAATGCTGTCGGAAACGACCACGGTTCCCGCGCTGGATGCGGTACCGACGTTCGAAACCGTGAGCGTGTAGGTTGCTCCAATTTGGCCAACCTTAAAATCCCCGGTGTGGGACTTTGTGATGGTCAAGTCCGTTACCGTTGGGATGACCGGAGGAACTGGAATGACGACAGTCACCGTGAACGGGTCCGTCGACGACACAGGCCCCGCCGTGCCGCCGCCCGACACCGTCGCCTTGTTCGATTCGCTCGCCGCCG
>CAITMP010000283.1 GCA_903893525.1 uncultured Acidobacteriia bacterium
GAGGAGGTGACGACGATTTCGCGGCGCGGGTCGAGGGTGGCCGACTGCATACGGGCGTAGTGGTCGGCGATGGCGGCGCGGAGGGAGGGGAGGCCGGCGTTTTCGGTGTAATAGGTGTAGCCGGCCTCCATGGCGCGGACGGCGGCCCGCTTGATGTAGTCGGGAGTGGGCTGGTTGGACTCGCCGAAGTAGAGCTTGAGGACGCCGTCCATGGTGAAGGCGATCTCGGCGAGTTCGCGGATGCGGGAGTGGGGGACGGATTGAACGGATTGCGCTAGGGATGGGGCCACAAGGGGTAGTTTCGCATTGCGGGGGTGGTGGGCGGATTTCTAGGCGGACGGTAGTCCGCCGCGTTGACGTGTCCGGACGATTTCCGTACACTTGGCACACATCATCCCGTGGTCCGGTGGTGTCCGCGAAATTGTGTAAACGCCTTCGGGCTAACTTGCGTATGGTCCAGGTTTGGGAGCAATGTCAACTTCCGCCTTGGTTGTGGGACGTCCACCTTCCGCGAGCGGACCTCAATGTCAAACAAGGAGACCGGTTCGGGGTCAGGACTTCATGCAAACTCCGCCCCGACGTGCTTGTGGGGCATCGACGCCGATTCTTCCGGGACCGTATTCCATTCGCCACGACCTCTCCCGGCAGATGGAATACACTGGGCGTATATGCCCACAATGCAGACGATTCAGGTTGTTGTTGACCCGACCCTGCTCAAAGCTGCTGACGAAGCTGCAAAACGGGAGAACCAGAATCGGTCCGAATTGGTTCGCGAGGCCTTGCGCCGGCACCTGAAATGGCTGGACGATCTGGCACTTGAAGCTCGGGACCGTGCCGGGTTCCTGGCGCAGCCACAAGGCATTCATGAATATCGTCCGTGGGAAGACGTTGCGGCATGGCCGGAAGACTGAGTCGCGGCGACGTGTTCCTGTGCCGGTTTCCACTGCCTGACAAGGAGCGACCGGTTTTGATTCTCACGAGGGATGCCTCGATCAGCCATTTGAACACGGTCACGGTCTCGCCGATCACGTCGACTGTTCGAGGCGTTCCCTCCGAAGTTCGCCTTGATGTGGACGATGGAATGAAAGGGCCTTGTGCCGCGAATTGCCATAATCTCGTTACCGTATCCCAAGACCGACTGGGTGGGAAGTTGGGGCGCGCTAGCTCCCTTTGAATGGATGAGGTGTGTTCGGCGATTCGATTCGCACTTGGGTGTTGAAAGAGCGCCGAACACCTGCAAACAAAGCGCCTGACGGCGCGGAACCGGCTGGAAAGCCGGTTGCGGCCTAGAAAGATCGCCACACATAAGGCGACGATCTTTCGGGTTACGGGTTCAGTTTCGCGTATGTCGACAAGGCGATCAGCGGGAAGTAGTGCCGGTAGTAGTGGTATTGCAGGTAGAACACCTTCGGGAATCCGGTTCCCGTGAGGAGTTCCTCGTTCCAGCCGCCGTCGGGGCGCTGGGTGGACACCAAGTAATCGATCCCGTTCTTCACGCTTGACGAATAGGTGTCGCCGCCCGCCATCAGGCCCATCAGGGCCCAGGCGGTCTGGGTCGGCGTACTTTCGGCGTTGGTGTAGATGTCGTTGTCGTAGCTGGCGCAGCTTTCGCCCCAGCCGCCGTCCGGGTTCTGGATCGAGCGCAGCCATTCGTTGGCGCGCTGGATGTGGGGCTCGTGGTCGTCCTCGTTCATGGCGCGGAGGCCGCGCAGGGCGAAACAGGTCCCGTAAATGTACGCCACTCCCCAGCGACCGTACCAACTGCCGTCGTGAAGTTGCTCCCGCAGCAGGTAGTCGATCGCCTTCTTGGCGGCGAAACTGGTGCGGTCGATGCCGTTGGCCGCGAGGGCTTCCAGAGTGCGGCCGGTGATGTCGGCGCAGGTGGGGTCCAGCATCGCGTTGTGGTCGGCGAAGGGGACGTGGTTGAGGAACTGCCAGTTGTTGTCGACGTCGAAAGCGGCCCAGCCGCCGTCGGAGGACTGCATGGCGAGAAGCCAGTCGATGGCGCGCTTGCGAGTGGCTTCCTGGCGTGCCGGGTCTGAGGCCTTCATGTGCGGGAAGGCAAGCATGACCATCGCGGTATCGTCGATGTCGGGATACCAGTCGTTGCGGAACTCGAAGGCCCAGCCGGAGGGCTCGGTGTCGGGGCGCTTGACGGACCAGTCGCCGGGGCGGCGGATTTCGAGGTCGAGGAGCCAGTCGACGGCCTTGGTAACTTCGGGGCGGTCGCCGAAACCGGCCTCGCCGAGCGCATAGGATCCGATGGCCGTGTCCCAGACGGGCGAGAAGCAGGGTTGGAAGAAGAGGGTGTCGCCGTCGTCGACCATGAGGCTGTCGAACTGGCGGATGGCGTCGGCCATCAGCGGATGCTCCCTGGGGTAGCCGAGGACGTCCAGCGCCATGATGGAGTACTGCATGGGAGGGTAGATCGCGCCGAGGCCGTCGGCGTACTTCATGCGCTCCAGCATCCAGTGTTCGCACTTGCGGAGGGCGTCCTTGCGGATGCGGGCGAAACCGTAGCGCTCCCAAAGCTTGAGGATCTTGTCGGACTTGATGAAGGTGTTGCGCCAGCTCAGCCAGGAGTCGGATTCCTGGAATTCGATGCTCTTGCCGGGAATGAAAAGCTCTTCAAGGGTAAGGCCGGCGGGCACGGGGCGGCGCGGGTCGTGGGCGTGGACGATGGCCAGCGAGACGACGATGGCGCGGGTCCAAGACGACATCTGGTACAACAGCTTGCCGGGGACCAGCAGGATTTCCGGCGGGATGCTGGGCGTGCCTTCGCGGGGGTAGAGTCCGAAAAGGCTAAGGTTGACCTTGGTGTAGCTGTTGGCGGCCTGGATGCCGCCGAGGGCGATAATTCGTTCGCGGAGGCGCGAGATTTCAGGCGACTCGAGGGCGAGCCCGGCGACCCGCAGGGCGAAGTAGGCCTTGACGCAGGCGCTGATCTCGGACGGGCCCTTGGCGTAGATGTTGAAACCGCCGTCGGGGAGCTGCTGGGAGAGGATGCGGGCGACGGCGCGGTTGATTTGGGGGCGGTTCGGGGGATTCCACTGGCCGTCGGCGTCCGGTGCGTGCAGCCACAACTGGAGGAGGATGTAGTCGGATTCGAGCGTGGTGTCGGCGGTGAGGTAGGCGCACCAGTAGCCCTCCTCCTTTTGGAGGCCGAGGAGGAACTGGGATGCGCGATCCATCGCGCTGCGAGTAGCGGCGGCCAATTCCGCGCTTCCAGGGAGTGTGGATGTCATTTTCTGTTATGTAGGGCCGGACTGCTCGGATTTGTCTTGCCCGGATTGTGATGCTTCCGGTCCCGGATTCGTTGCAGGTTAGCGGTTCGTTGCAGGTTAGCTGCTCCAGGTTAACGGCTGATGCTGTAAAACTGCGGCGCTGCGCTGGCCAATTCGGGAGGCAGCGAGAAACGGACGTCCTCGTCGATCATTTCGACTTCCTCCAGTTGGCCGTAGCCGCCATCCTGGAGGGCTTGGATAATCTGCTCCACCAGATGTTCGGGGGCCGACGCACCGGCGGTGACGCCGATGTTGGTGACGCCTTCGAGCCAAGCCGGGTTGACTTCACCCCAGTCGTTGACCAGGTAGGACTTGACGTTGTAGTTCTGGCCCACTTCCACAAGGCGCTTGGAGTTGGAGCTGTTGGCCGAGCCGACGACCAGCAACAGGTCGCAGAACTGGGCCACGCCCTTGACGGCCATTTGGCGGTTTTCGGTGGCGTAGCAGATGTCCTGGGATTTCGGGCCGCGGATGAGGGGGAAGCGCTCCAGCAGACGGGCCATGATGTCGCGGGTTTCGTCGAGGCTGAGAGTGGTTTGGGTCAGGTACGCGACGTGGGTCGGGTCGGCGATTTCGAGGGCGTCGACGTCGGCGACGGATTCGACAAGCACCATCTTGTCCGGGGCTTCGCCGAGCGTGCCGACCACCTCATCGTGGTTCTTGTGGCCGATGAGGACGATGGTGTAACCCTCACGGGCGAATTTCACTGCTTCGAGGTGGACTTTGGTGACCAGTGGGCAGGTAGCGTCGATGATGTTGAGTCCGCGAAGCTTGCCCTGGCGGCGAACCTCCGGGGAAACGCCGTGGGCGCTGAAGATCGCGCGGCCGTTGTCGGGCACCTCGGCCAGTTCCTCCACGAAGACGGCTCCCATTTCGCGGAGTTCGTCCACCACGTGTTTGTTATGGACGATTTCCTTGCGGACGTAGACGGGGGCACCGTAGATGCCGAGTGCAATCTTTACAACGTCGATGGCGCGGACCACGCCGGCGCAAAAGCCGCGGGGCTTGAGCAGGTAAATTTTCTTCTGTCCGGTCGTGTTGGCGGCGATCTGCTTGAGTGGCATGGAGTTCGTTGCTGGTGCGCGATCCGAGCGTTAACCCCAAGTATATCATTCAGTTTTGAGCCCGGATTGCTGCCGGGGCGTGGTGTAGGCACTGGGGGTGCGCGTGAAGGCTTGGAGAATCGAAGAGGGTTTCGGACTGGACAACGTCCGCATGGTGGAGCTGGCAGATCCGGAGCCGGGCCCGGGCCAGGTGGTGGTGGGCGTGCGGGCCTGCTCCCTGAACTTCCGGGATACGGTGGTGGTGAAAGGCTTCTACGGGCGGGCGGTGAAGGCCCCGGTCGTGTTGCTTTCCGACGGCGCGGGCGAGGTTTTGGCGGTTGGGGCCGGCGTGACCAGGGTCAAGGTCGGCGACCGGGTCTGTGGCACCTTCTTCCAAGGCTGGATGGATGGGGACCCGACGGACGCCACCGCTGCGACTGCCTTGGGGGGCTCGCTCGACGGCATGCTTTCCGAAAAAGTGCTGTTGAGCGCGGAGGGAGTGGTGCGGTTTCCAGACCATTTGTCCTATGAGGAAGCTTCGACGCTGCCTTGCGCCGCGTTGACGGCTTGGAACGCGTTGTTCCGGTCGGGCGGGTTGCGGCCGGGTTCCTCGGTGTTGACGCTGGGTACGGGCGGCGTATCGGTGTTCGCGCTGCAGTTTGCGCGGATGGCGGGGGCGAGGGTGATTTCCACCAGTTCGAGCGACGCCAAGCTGGAACGGATGGCCGCGATGGGGGCCGACACGCTGGTGAATTACAAATCGACACCGGAATGGGACAAGCCGGTGCGGGCGGCCACGGGCGGCGTCGGCGTGGACCATGTGGTGGAGGTGGGCGGCGCGGGCACGCTTGCGACGTCTCTGAAGGCGGTTCGGCGGGCGGGGCACATCGCGTTGATCGGAGTGGTGGCCGGGATGGGCGAGGTGGATCCGAGGCCTGTGTTCCTGAAATCCGTGCGGATGGAAGGAATTTATGTGGGATCGCGGGCCATGTTCGACGAGATGAACCGGGCGATCTCGCTATCGGGACTCAAGCCGGTGATTGATCGCGTGTTCGGTTTCGGGGAGGTCCCGGCTGCATTCGCCCATATGGGGAGCGGGGCGCATTTCGGCAAGATTTGTGTGTCGGTGGGGTGACGCCGTTACTTGGGGGGGCGTGGCGGCGACGTAACCTTGGGGGCGCGCTGCACGTAGATTAACCCGTACCCTCCGAATTTTCCGCGCCCGCAATTGGCGCTATACTTTTTGTCAGGAGTCGGCTCTAACATGACGTTCCCTTCTCGGCCAGATCTGCTTTCTTCCGCACGGCGGGCCACAGTTTTCGCAACGCTGTTTGCGATGCTGGCACCCTCCTTGGTCCAACCGCTGCTGGCCCAGGATCCCCCTTCGTCCGACAGTTCCTCCGACAAACCCGCACCGGCCAAGAAGAAATCGGCGAGCGCCAAGAAGAACGATCCGGACGAGATTGGGAACCGCGATGTCGGCAAGGGGATGAACTTCTACTCGATTGAGAAGGAGATCGGACTGGGCAAGCAGATGGCGCAGGAAGTGGAGCGCCAAGCCAAGATCGTGGACGACCCGGTAATTGCCGAGTACGTGAACCGTGTGGGGCAGAATCTGGTGCGGAACTCGGACGCGAAGGTTCCGTTCACCATCAAGGTGATCGATTCCGAAGAGATCAACGCCTTCGCGCTTCCCGGTGGCTTCTTCTTCGTGAACACTGGCGTGATCCAGAATGCCGACAACGAGGCGGAGATGGCGGGCGTGATGGCCCACGAGATCGCCCATGTCGCGGCGCGGCACGGCACCCGGCAGGCGACGCGCGGCCAGTTGGTCCAGTACGCCAGCATCGCTCCGATGATTTTGCTGGGCGGCATGGCCGGTTACGGGATTTACCAGGGCATGGGTCTGCTGGTTCCGCTTGGATTCCTGAAGTTTGAGCGCGGGTTCGAGTCCGAGGCCGACAAGCTGGGTCTTGAGTACGTCTACAAGGCGGGGTATGACCCGGGTGCGTTCGTCGATTTCTTCGAGAAGGTGCAATCGCAGGAGCGTCGGAAGCCGGGAACGATGTCGAAGTTGTTCTCGTCCCACCCCCCGACCGACGACCGGATCAAGGCGTCGCAGAACAACATCGAGAAATATCTGAAGGCCAAGCCCGAGTATGTGGTCAACACGAGCGAGTTCAACGATGTGAAGACCCGCTTGCTGGCCATGCACAACCGGAAGAAGGTTGAAGACCCGAAGGATGCGGGTCGGCCGACGTTGCGCCGGAACCCGAATGGCCAGATCGATGCCAATGGCGATGAAAAGGCACCGAAGAAGGACCAGGACGACAGGCCGACGCTCAAGCGCCGCGATAACTAGCGCATCGTTTTGCGGTGGTTCAAAGTGAAAGGCCGACCCTTGCGGGTCGGCCTTTTTTACTGCTCGGTGGTTTAGCCGCCCCGCCGTTCGGCCCAGCGGAGGTAGCGGGCGAGATCCACACGGTGGGTCCAGACGAAGTCGATGAATTGCTTTGGCGTGATTGTTTCGGCGTTCATTCCCGACCATGTCTCAATTCGCCACTTGAGATAAGGGCTTGCCCATGGGCGGAGCCGGTAGCCTTTGGACAGTCGCAGTGCTTCTCTCAGCATCTCAGCTGCTACTTCCGAGGCTCAAGTTTGACGCCACGGTCTTTGGTGGCGTAGTAGCCAAGGCGGGTACGCGCCGACGGATTGCCGGGTGCCTTTATGGTGACCTTGATGGGGCGGAACGAGCCGTCCAAGGCCTGATTGGTGGGCGTGTAGGTAATGGTGTATTGATTTCGGATGTCGCGCGCGACTTCGTGGGCGATTTTCTCGACCTCGGTGACATCCTTCGGGTAGAAGACCAGTCCGCCCGTGCTCTCGACCAGTAGGCTGAGCGCGCGCTTGGCCTTGGCGGCCTCCTTGCGGTCCTCTTCTCCGAGCAGGCCGATGGCGTAAATCAGCACATCGTTTTGCTGGGCGGCGCGCACCAATTCCGGCAGCGGGACGGAGCTGGCGTTGTCGTTGCCGTCGGTGACCACGAGGATAACCTTCTTATCCCGCTTGGCCTTCTTCTGGAGATGGTCGATCGACATCATGATGGCGTCGCGCATTGCGGTTCCGCCTTTGGAATCAATCTTGGCGAGACCCTGCTCCAGCATCTTGATGTCGCTGGTGAAATCGGCGTCGAGGTAGGCCTCGTCGTTGAAGTTGACGACGAAGGCCTCGTCGTCGGGGTTGGAATCGCGGACGAGGGCCAGCGCGGAGGATTCGACGGCCTGCCGTTTTTCCCGCATGCTGCCGGAATTGTCGATGATGAGCCCGAGCGATACGGGCACGTCCTCGTGCTTGAACAGCTTGATCTGTTGGGGTACGCCGTTTTCCATCACGGTGAACGCACTCTTGGCCAAGGTTGTCACCAAGTGGCCACCTTTGTCGATCACTGTCACGTTCAGCGGCACCAATCGGGTGTCGGAGGAAAAGACCGCATCGCCCGTGTCCGTAGTCTGGGCCGGGGGGGCCTGCGGCGTCTGCGCGAAAAAGATTGCCGGTGCCATTAGGCACACGGCTCCAACCGTCAAGATGAATCTCAAAATATGGTCCCTATGGAGTAGTTTACTGCGTGGGCGCGTAATAGCCGGTTCTCCAGAAGGCGTGCAACTGGGGAAGTCCGCGTGGCTGGTTGATTTTCACTTGAACCTTGCGGTACTTGCCGTCACGGCCTGCATTGGAGGGGCTGTATCCAAGGACGTACTGGTTGCGCAATTCGATACCGATCTTTGCGGCGACGTCGGGGAGCTCATTGAGATTTTCCACGATGAAATGGCGTCCGCCCGTTGGTTCCGAGATATCGGTCAGCAGTCCGGGGCCGCTGAGCTCTTCGGGCGTTCGTCCGCGCGATCCCATCATTTCGTAGATGCCGATTGCATAGATCTGGACGTCGGCTTCCTTGACGAAGCTTTTCAACTCGGATTCAGTGTAGCGGCTGCTGTTGTCGCCGCCATCGGAGATCACAACGAGTGCCTTGCGCGGGTTGTGGGCCTTCTTCATCGTCCGGAGCGCCAGTAGGACGCCGTCGAGCAGCGCCGTCCGCCCCTTCGACTGTGTGAAGGTGAGGCGGTTCTGGATCTCCTCCAGATTGTGTGTGAAGGGCGTGACCAGCTGCGGGCGGTCATTGAATTCCACGAGGAACGCTTCGTCCTCGGGATTTGCGGTCTTGAAGAACTCGGAGACAGATTGCCGCGATTTTTCCAGTTTCGGGCCCATGCTGCCGCTGGTGTCGAACACGATCCCGATGGAGAGGGGGGCATCCTCACTGCCGAACGAGACGATTTTCTGTTTGACTTTGTCTTCCAACACGTCGAAGACGTCTTGGTCCAAGCCTGTGACGAAGCGGTTCAGCGGGTCGGTAACGGTGACGGGAATGAGCACCAAATTGGTGTCGATACGGATGTTGGCCTTCGCTTGGGGAACTTGGGACGCGTCGCCCGGTTTGGGGCGCGGAATGATATTTACCTGTCCCGCGGTTGACTGCGCAGGTGCCAGCCCCGGAAACAATCCGGAAGCGAGGAGGGCGGCAGTCAGGAGGCAACCTGTCCGATGGAAGTGGATATCGCTGGGGCGGGATCGCATGCGTGCTTCCCTTTCTTGGTAGGAGTCTAGCACATTTCGGGGGCATCTTTGCTCAGAGGGCCGGAGTATGGGTTTGGCGGCTTAAGGGGGTGTTGGCTGGGGTATCATGTCTGTTAAAAAACGTGTATCGACCACCTGAAAAAATCGGGACGGTGTCCGGGGTCCGAGCCAGGAGAGCCGGGGCGCAATATCTTTTCGCGGCCGGAGTCAGCTTCGGTTCGTGGCTTTCGTTCCTTGGTGCACGGCAACTGCTGCCCATCGGTGATTCGTTTACTCCGTTCCTGCCCGGTTTCGCCGGCTTGGTTGCAAGCGCGTTGTGGACAGGGCTCGGCCCGAGTCTGCTGGCCTCCGTGATTACAACCGCATGGTGTATCTTCGAGAACCACGCGTCGCACAGGTTTTCGTGGCAGGGGGAATACCTCCGCGACGCGGTCTTCATCGCCGAAGGTCTGCTTTTATGCTTGGTGAGCGCGAGACTCCGTGCCACCATCAACCGACTTGCCAGAAGCGAGGATTGGCATCGGCAACTGGTTGAAACTTCTGTGGAAGGTATCTGGGTCATCGGTGGCGACGGTCGCATCCTTTATGCAAATCCCAGGATTGGGGAATTGCTGGGATACCCACTGGAAGTTCTGCAGGGGTCCCAACTGCAGGATTATTGTTTTCCGGCAGACCTTCCGGTCGAGCGAATTCGTTTGCAGAACCGGCGTGCTGGCCTCCGCGACCAGTTTGATCGGCGGCTGAGGCGCGGCGATGGCAGTGAAGCCTGGTTTCTGGACTCATCCAGTCCCGTCTTCGATGAAAATGGTGTCCAACTGGGCGTTCTCTCGATGATGATCGACATCACGGAGCGGAAACGTGCGGAAACTGCCCTCCGCCGGTCCGAAATCCGATTTCGGGAATTGTTTGAGAATGTCCTGGAAGGGGTGTACCAAAGTACTCCGGAAGGGAGAATTTTGGATGCGAACCCGATGCTGCTGCGGATGTTGGGCTTGGATAGCCCGACCCAGTTGAACGAAATCAACATCGCGCGGGACCTGTACGTTGATTCGACGGTACGTCGGCGAATGTTGGACAGGTTGGAGAACGAGGGGTTTCTGCACGATGCCGAGTACCAATTGCGGCGTCGGGATGGACGGATCATTACGGTCCGGGAGAACGCCCGGACGGTCCGGGGAGAGGATGGGGGCATCCTCTATTACGAGGGAACTCTTGCGGACGTGACGGATCGGCTCAGTTTGGAAGCGCAGGTTCGGCGGGCGCATCGGGCCGAAGGGCTTGGACGGCTGGCAGCCGGTGTTGCGCAGGACTTCAACAACGTGCTGACCGTCATATCGGGATACGCACAGCTGGTTTTGACCGAGATTCCGGGTAGCCACCCCGCGCGCGAGAACGCAGTCCGGGTTGCTCAAGCGGCCGACAGCGCATCGGGATTGGCGCAGCAGCTGCTCTCGTTCAGCCTTCGGCAGGCTGACGAGCCAGTGCCGGTGGATTTTGCCAGGGTGCTGGCCGAGATCTCGCCGCGTATTCGCGAGCGTCTGGGCTTGGGCTCTGAATTGGTGGTTTCGTGTTCGGGGGACGAGCTTTGGGTTGTTGCGGACGAGCAACAGCTGGGGCAAATCCTGGTCAGTATTTCGACAGGCACCAAGGATGTTGTTCCGGAGTGCAGCAAGCTGGAGATCCGCGCGGAGCTGGTTTCGGTGGATCCGGCATTTTGCCGGATCTGGCCTGAGGCCCGGCCGGGTCTTTACGTGGCGATTTCGACCCGATGTGTAGGATCTAACTTCCATGCCCTCGAGCCCGGCTTTGTCGCGGCGGCGATACCGGGTTTGGGTTTGGCCACGACACGGGCAATCGTGTCGCAATACGGAGGTTTCATGATTTTGGAAAGCCAGGTGGACAGGGCTTTCAGCGTTTCTGTTTACCTGCCGAGAAGCCACCGGATGGCGTCGGGATCCACCGGCGTTTTTGGGAGAACTGCACGGAGGTCCGGCGCTGCGATCCTATTGATCGAACCGGATCCGCTGCTTCGCGAAGTCAGCCGCGACATGTTGGAGCGGCAGGGGCATCATGTCCGATGCTCATCCGGATTGGTCGAGTGCGACCTGGTTGCCGGGACTTTGGATGCTTTCGATCTACTGGTGTTTGGGGAGGGTGCTGGCCAGCCTTCTCGCGTGGGGTGTGAAATGGCCCGGAAACTCCGTCTGAAACAACCGGACTTGAAGGTCTTGTTCATTTCGGGTTACAATACAGAGAGCGCAAGTTTCGGGCCCGTGGCAGTATCTTCGTACCAACCCCTGCACTCCGAGGGGAACGAGTCTGGAGGCGCGGATGCGATCTTGGAACGGCCTTTTTCGTTCGATGCCCTGGGCGACGCGGTCCAGCAATTGTTGGATCGTACTTGAGGGCGCAGGCTAGTTCTGAATTCTGCGTGCTATACTGAAAAATCATTCTTTCGTAAGAGGTATCGAGAAGTAGATGGCAAACCACGTATCCGCCCTGAAGCGAGTCCGGCAAACCGAGCGGCGGACATTTTTCAATCGAATCGCCACGACTCGGCTGCGCCACCAGATCCGGTCCATGCGCCGGGCTCTGGCAGCGAAAGTTCCGGGCGACCTGAACGCCACGTTGGCGGAAACTTTTTCGTTGCTGGACAAAGCGGCACGGAAGGGTTATATCAAGACAGGGACCGCTGCCCGCTACAAGAGCCGCCTCCACCTCCGGGTGAAGGTCGCGCTCGGTCAAGTGCAGAAATAGTTCGTCAGACCAGAGTTTTAGGGCTCGGGCCGCGGAGCGTATCCGCGGCCCGAGCTTTTTTGCGTCCAATCGTTTTGTCGTGGAATTTTCAACCGAACCCCCGGAGTAAGCTGGTGTTGAATGAATATTGAAGTTTTGCTGACCGAGGCCGAGATAGCGACGGAGTTTGAGGAGTCGATCGAGGCTCGGGATCTTCCGGAAAAATTCTTCTACTGGTCGGCGCTGTCTGTATCGGCATGGAAGCGGATGGCCATGCGGGCGGACGATTCGCTGCGGGCTACTTGGGAATCCTTGGCCGCGAAGGCTCCGGATTTGACCAGGGCGTTCGGTTCGAGAGTCCCGGTCATCAGCTTCGGTGCCGGAACGGGCCTGAAGGACCGTTTCATTCTGAAATCCTTGGCAAAGGCCGGTCGCGACGTGAAGTATTACCCGGTGGATGCCAGCCAGTCCCTGTTGGAGATTGCCTGTGCCGGGGCGGAGGATGAAGACTGCGAGGCGCTCGGTATCAAGGCCGATATCTCCAGTCCGATGCACCTGCTTTTGGCTGCCGACGTAAGCGAGGCTCCCCGGCTATTCCTGATGGCGGGCAACACGCTCGGCGGCTTTGATCCGCTCGACCAGATCAAGCACATAGCCGAGTGCGTGCACAAGGGGGACATCCTGATTTTGGATGCCAGGTTGCACAACGGCTCCGAGACCAGCTATGACCCGTCCCCGGAGGAACGGGATTTCGTTTTCGCCCCCCTGACCGATGCCGGTCTGAGCGCCGAGGATGGAACGATGGAGTTTATCGAGCGCAAGGATCCGCGGTTGGACGGCTTGTTGATGCTGACGCGGCGCTTCCATGCATCGACGGATCTCAGGCTGCGGGTCGGGGGCGGGGAAGTACCGGTGGCGCGTGGAGAACGGATCCTGCTCAATTTCCGCTACCGCTTCACCGCCGACGCGTTTCGCTGGCTGCTCACCGAGCACGCCGGACTTCGAGTGGTGGCGGAATTGCCTTCCTCGGACGAACGATACATGACCGCAGTCTGCATCAAGGCCTAGTTGGCCGAACTGCGCGGCCTACATTTTGCCGTTTGTCGCGCAGCCGCCCTTGCCCTTACAGGTGTTTTTGCCTTTGCAGCCGTTGTCGCCGCTGGCACAGCCACCTTTGCCCTTGCATGAGTTCTGACCCTTGCAGGAGTGCTTTTCTTTTTTTGCGTTGGTGCCCGCAGTGTCCGCGCGGGTGCCGACGCTGGCCGAAGCGATACCGACGGAAGAGATGGATGCCGCTGTCGACCGGACTGATATCCCGTGTGCCAGTCCAGCCAATGCTGCTGCAAGTGCCAAGGCGTTGTTCGATTGCTTCATGATGGATCCATATCAAGATATCAGGAAAGTTTGATCGACAGGTCCGGCGGCACCGTCATGGTCTATTCCGTCTCCCCGTCCGGAAATCGGTTTCTGATTATTTCTAAGGGCGGATCCGGTAGCTTGGCCAAGGCGTCCACGACTTCGGGGTCGAATTGCCTCCCGCATTCGGCAAGTACCTCGGCCCGTGCCTCGGACAACGACCGGGCTGGCCTGTAGCAGCGGTCAGATGTGATGGCATCCACCGTGTCGGCCACCGAGAAAATTCTTGCAGCCAATGGAATGTTGTCCCCACGGAGTTTCCGGGGGTATCCCCTCCCGTCGAAGCGTTCGTGGTGGGTGTGGACGATTTCGGCCTCGAGTGCCATTCCAGGAATGCCCGACAGCATGTCGTACCCGAGTTGGGCATGCATTCGCATTATGCGTGCCTCCTCGTCGGTCAACTTACCCGGCTTGCAGAGAACGTTGAGCGGGATGGCGGCCTTGCCGATGTCGTGGAGCAGGGCTCCAATCTCCAATACGGTCAACGACGCGGGGGACAGCCCCATGACCCGTCCGAGCAACAAGGCGTACCCGGCTACGCGAAGCGAGTGTTGTAGAGTTTCGACGCGTTTCAGGCCCAAGAGATCGAAAATCGGCAGCAATTGTGCCGCACTCTGACCTCCCGACAGGTTGCGGGAGCGCAGAAACATCCCCAAGGCGTCTTTTGCCGAACGGAGTTGATCCCTGATTTTGCCGTTCGCATGTTTCGAGACGAGCGCCAGCAGCACATCTGCCCGGGCGGGTTTCATCAGATATTCCGTAGCCCCGGCCTTCAAGGCCCGCAGCATCAGGTCTTCGTCGCACTGGCCTGACAGCATGATAAAGGGCATGTCCGGCGACACATCCCGCACCTTTTCCAAGAGCTGCAATCCATCCATCCCGGGCATGTCGATATCGCACAGCATCATGCTCGACAACTCCATGGCCCCGGACAGCCATCCCAACGCGGTGGAAGCGCTCTCGAACGCCTCGCACTGGTATCCACCGCCCGCGAGGACCGCGTCCAAATAGCGCCGGATTCCGGGGTCGTCGTCAACTACGACGACTCTTTGACTGGCTGGAAGTTCCATCCTGATGGTTCATCGGCAGTTCTGTCCCGGAACTTTAGTCGCCGGCGGGTGATAGCATGAAAATTCCCACAAAAATGATCCGAGCCGTAAAAGGGACACGGGACCTTCTCCCTCCCGACACCTCCGTCTGGAACCGCGTCGAGACAATCGCGCGCGAAGTCTTCCGGACTTACAACTACCAAGAGATCCGGACTCCAATACTTGAGGAGACCCAACTTTTCGCCCGTGGTGTCGGAACCGAGACCGACATCGTTTCCAAGGAGATGTATACTTTCGACGATCACGGCAATTCCCTGACCCTGCGTCCGGAAAATACCGCGTCGGTGATCCGGGCCTACATCGAACACCGCCTGGACCAACGACCGGGAGTGCAGAAGCTTTACTATATGGGGCCGATGTTCCGGCGTGAGCGACCGCAGAAGGGCCGCTACCGCCAGTTCTTTCAGATCGGTGCAGAGGCGATTGGGTCCGACTCCCCCTTCACCGATGCCGAAGTGATCGAGATGGTTTGCGAATTGCTGACGCGCACCGGACTTTCCGGATTCCATCTGCTGATCAATTCTGTGGGGTGCCCCGACTGCCGCCCAAAGTTCGTGGAAACGCTGCGCGACGCACTCAAGCCGGTCGCGGCGAGCCTTTGCGGGGACTGCCAGCGCCGCGCCGAGACCAATCCACTGCGTGTGTTGGACTGCAAGATCGCGGAGGACCAGCCCGTGATCGACGCGCTGCCCTCGATTTTGGACAACCTGTGTGGCGTCTGTGCGCCGCATTTTGCAGCGGTGCAGACCTTCCTGAACGACCGCGGTATCGAATTCGAAGTCAAGCCGAGGCTGGTGCGCGGACTCGACTACTACATGAGGACGACTTTCGAAGTCACGCATGGCAACTTGGGTTCGCAGAATTCGGTGCTTGGTGGCGGCCGTTATGACGGCTTGGCCGAATCACTGGGCTCGAACGTACACTCGCCGGGCATCGGTTTTTCGATCGGCGAGGACCGGTTGGTGATGACGGTGGACCAGGGCGAAGCGGAAGCCTTGGACGTGTTTCTGGCCCCGTTGGGCGACGCGGCGTTGCGCCACGCCGGGAGCTTGGCACGTGAGCTGCGGCAAGCCGAATTCTCGGTGGAGGTTCTGGCAGGTGGCAAGCTCAAGCGCGCGATGGAGTTGGCAAACAAGCTGGGGGCGCGGTACGCCCTTATCTTGGGCGATGATGAGATTGCGGCGGGCGAATATTCGCTCAAGAACATGAAGTCGGGCGAGCAGTGCAGGGTGGCGCGCGCGGACCTTGCATCCTCGCTCGTCGACTAGCGGGTTTCCGAAGAACATCCTCCGTCGCACCCTAAAGATATTTCCCTCTTCCGTCGATAGTTACAATAGAAGATTCTGGTGGATACATTGCACAGGTACAGAACTCACAATTGCGGCCAACTCAGGCATTCCGACGCCGGCACCGTCGTCCGGCTCTCAGGATGGCTGCGCAACCGCCGCGACCACGGTGGGGTCTACTTCATTGATTTGGCTGACCATTACGGCGTTACGCAGCTGGTGGTTGAGCCGGGAACCGAAGTCTACGACCGCATTTCCAGTCTCCCGAAGGAGACCGTGATCCGCATTGACGGCAAGGTGGTGGCGCGCGACGAGGGTGCGGTCAACCCGGCGATGGCTACGGGTGAGATCGAAGTCCGCATCAGTGATGCCGAGATTTTGGGCAACACGGAGCCCGTGCCGTTTTCGATCTTCCCCGAACTTCAGGTGCCTGAGGAATTGCGTCTCACGTACCGGTTCTTGGATCTGCGGAAGTCGAAGATGCACGCCAATATTGTGCGCCGGTCGCAGATTATCTCCGCGATCCGCCGTCGGATGGTGGATCTGGGGTTCATGGAGTACCAGACTCCGACGCTGACTGCGTCCAGCCCGGAAGGCGCGCGAGACTTCCTGGTGCCCGCACGTCGGCATCCGGGCAAGTTCTACGCGTTGCCGCAGGCACCCCAGATGTTCAAGCAGATCATCATGGTGTCGGGTTTTGACCGCTACTTCCAGATCGCCCCCTGTTACCGCGACGAGGATGCCCGGCATGACCGGTCTCCGGGCGAGTTTTACCAGTTGGACGTCGAGATGAGCTTTGTCACGCAGGACGATGTGTTCGCTGCGCTCGAAACGCTCATGACCGGGCTTTTCGCCGAGTTCTCGACGCGAACGATTACCCCGGCTCCGTTCCCGCGAATTACCTACGCCGACGCAATGCTGAAGTATGGCTCCGACAAGCCGGACCTTCGGAATCCGCTGTTGATCGTGGATTTGAGCGACCTATTTGCGCAGACTACTTTCCGAGCTTTTGCGGGCAAGACAGTACGCGCCATCAAGTTGCCGCAGACTGCGGACAAGTCGCGCTCATTCTGGGACAAGTTGGAAGAGCAGGCCAAGCAGTTGGGCGCTGCCGGGTTGGCGTGGCTGACCGTGGAAGCGGGAGGCACACTCAAGGGGCCGGTGGCGAAATTCCTTACGCCCGATAGCACTGCGGCTCTGATTGCAGCCATGGACTCGGTTGAGGGCGACACGGTCATCATCGTCGCCGACTCCGACAAGGGCAAAGTCTGCAAGATTCTCGGTCCGCTGCGGGATTCGCTGGGCAAGCAGTTGGAATTGATAGAGCAGGACGTCTACAAGTTCTGTTGGATCGTCGATTTCCCGATGTACGAGTTGAACGAGGAGACCGGCAAGGTCGAGTTCAGCCACAATCCGTTCTCGATGCCCCAGGGCGGCTTGGATGCGCTGAACAACCAGGACCCGCTGACGATCAAGGCCTTCCAGTACGACATCGTCTGCAACGGCTACGAGCTTTCGTCCGGGGCCATCCGAAACCACCAGCCGGCCATCATGTACCGCGCCTTTGAACTCGCGGGCTACGGGCAGGAGGAGGTTGAAACTCGCTTCAAGGCTCTTATCAATGCGCTCAAGTATGGAGCGCCGCCGCACGGTGGCATTGCTCCGGGTATCGACCGAATCGTGATGCTGCTGGCGGACGAGGTGAATTTGCGGGAGGTCATCATGTTCCCGATGAACCAGAACGCCGAGGATCTCATGATGAACGCGCCGAGCTCGGTGCGTCCACAGCAGCTGAAGGAACTGCATATCCAAGTAGTGCAGCCGCCGCAGAAGAAGGCGTAGTCTTGAAATAGGGTCAGAGGTCATTCCAATGCGATTCCCCAAAATTTTCGCAGCCAGTCTGCTTCTGACCTTGAGCCCACTTGTTTGTCCGGCTTCGGACGAGTTGGACAAGGCTCTCCACCAAATTTTCGATACCAGCCAGCTGGCGGCAAAGAGTTTCGGTCCAGCCCGATGGATTGAACAGGGCAAGGCCTACACTACGGTGGAGCCCGCGGCCACGGCGGCCGGGACGAGGGAAATTGTTCGGTACGAAACGGCCACCGGGAAGCGGAGTGTTCTGATTTCCGCTGCGGCCCTGAAGCCTCCGGGCGCTAAGGAACCCCTGAAGTTGGACGACTACCATTGGTCTGACGACGCCAAACAACTGCTCGTTTTTACCAACACCAAAAAGGTGTGGAGGAACAACACACGCGGCGATTATTGGGTTCTGAACGTCGGGAACGGCGGGTTGAAAAAACTAGGTGGGAAGGTTGATCCCGCGACGCTGATGTTTGCGCACTTTTCGCCCGACGGAACACGGGTGGCTTACGTGCGCGGCAATAACGTTTACGTTGAGGATATCCGCTCCGGCGCGATCCGGGCGCTTACCACCAATGGCTCGTCGACGCTGATCAACGGTACCTCCGATTGGGTGTACGAGGAAGAACTTGCGCTGCGCGATTGCATCCGGTGGAGCCCGGATGGACGCAGGATCGCGTATTGGCAGTTCGACACAACCGGCGTGCAGCAGTTCACGCTGCTCGACAACACATCCGAACTTTACCCGAAGACTACGCTGATTCCGTATCCGAAGTCCGGCACGGCGAACTCGGCAGTGCGGGTGGGGGTGGTTTCGGCGACGGGCGGAGCGACGAAATGGATGAATGTGCCTGGCGATCCACGGCAAAACTATCTGTTCCGCATGGACTGGGCCGACAATTCGAACGAACTTGTCGTCGGGCAACTGAACCGTCTGCAGAACCATTTGTCAATCTATTTGGCGACGGCTGCCACCGGCCAGGCGAAGGTGTTCTTCGAGGACAAGGATGCTGCCTGGGTGGATGTCCGGGTTGGATCCGCCTTTGACTGGGTTGATTCCGGTCGACGGATGCTATGGCTGAGTGAACGGGATGGGTGGCGGCACGCATGGCTGGCACCGAAGTCCGGTGGCGACCCACAACTGTTGACCAACTCAAAAGCCGATGTGCAAAGCGTTTCCTGCATCGATCCCGGCGGAAAGTCGATTTACTACACCGCATCACCGGAAAACGCTACACAGAATTACCTCTACCGGAGTGATCGGGACGTGCGCGTCACCCCCGCTGGCCAGCCGGGGACCCACAATTACAATGTTTCCCCGGATTGTCAGTGGGCATTTCACACGTTCTCGAGCGCCGGGAGGGTTCCCGTAACCGATCTTATTTCGCTGCCGGACCACAAGGCCGTTCGCGTGCTGGAGGACAACTCCGCCTTGCGGGTGAATGCCGCGACATTGATGGCTGCGCCGATGGAATTTCTGCAAGTGCGCCTGGATGACGGCACCGTGCTGGATGCGTCGCTGATCCGGCCGCCCGATTTTGACCCCGCAAAGAAGTATCCACTGATTGTTCACGTCTATGGCGAGCCAGCATCGACCACCGTAGTCGACCGCTGGACTGGCCGCAATGACTACTTCCACCGCGCTCTGGCTGCCGATGGCTACTTGGTTGCGAGTTTCGACAACCGCGGGACGCCTGCTCCCAAGGGGCGCGATTGGCGGAAGTCGGTTTATGGCTCGGTCGGGGAGTTGTCGTCAAAGGACCAAGCCGAGGCTGTTCGCAAACTTGCAGCACAACGGACGTACGTGGATGCCACCCGGATTGGCGTCTGGGGTTGGAGCGGTGGCGGTACGAACACGCTCAATCTGATGTTCCGCTCGCCCGATCTGTACAAGGTCGGTGTCGCGGTCGCACCGGTTCCGGACCAGCGGCTCTACGACACGATTTACCAGGAGCGCTATATGGGCTTGCCGAATTCGAATGAGGACGGCTACAGGCGCGGCTCGGCCATCAACTTCGCCGCCGGGTTGAAGGGCAAGTTGCTGATCGTGCACGGGAGCGGCGATGACAATGTCCATTTCCAGGGCACGGAGCGGCTCGTGAACAAATTGGTGGAGTTGGGCAAGCCGTTTGATTTCATGGAATACCCGAATCGGAGCCACGCAATCTCGGAAGGGAAGGGGACCTCCCTGCACGTTTACCAGTTGATTGCGCGGTATTTCGAGGATCATTTGCCGCGCGGCGGTCGCTAGGTTGGGTGGGGCGCATGCCACACTAAAGGCATGGTCGGTCTTGGGGACAACCTACGTTTGGCTGTTGACGCAATCCGAGCACACAAGCTCCGCGCGGCACTAACAATTCTGGGTCTCACGATGGGTGTTTCCACGTTGGTCACGGTGATGACGATTGTCCAGGGGGCAAATGTCTTCGTCGAACAGAAGATTGCGAACCTTGGGACCAACGTTTTCCGGGTTGCCCGCACACCATTTGCCGTAGTCGATTTCACCGTGGTTACCAAGGCGCTGAAGAACAAGACACTTCGGCTCGAGGATTACGAGGCCGTGGCCGGGGAATGCATATCGTGCGATGCGGTTGGAGCGTCCGCCCAAGCGACGGTGACGATCCTGCACGGCAACAAACAGATGGACGACACTTCGATCATCGGGTACACGCCGAACATGATCGGAATTGACACCCGGACTGTGGACCTTGGCAGGTACTTTACGGAATCCGAGGATAGGCATGCCGCGTATGTGTGCCTGATCGGGGCGAGCGTCGTGGATCAGTTCTTCCCCGGGGTGAATCCAATCGGCAAGACTGTTCGGACGGGCAGCTTGGAGTTTACGATCATCGGGACATTCCAGAAGGTAGGGGCGGTGCTTGGCCAGGACCAGGACAATTTCGCCATCGTTCCCATGGGCACCTACTTGAAAGTCCGGGGCACCCGCTCTTCGTTGACCTTGGAGGTGAAGGCCGCAGGGGGTGAGGCGAGCTTCAACAGTGCGCAGGATGAGATCCGATCGATCTTGCGGACGCGGCGTCACGACAGGGCGGGGCAGGACGATTCTTTTTTCATCGGTACTGCGCAGAGCTACATTTCGCTTTGGCAGAGTATCAGCGGGTCGTTCTTTGCGGTGTTCGTGATGGTCAGTTCGATTTCCGCAGTGGTTGGCGGCATTGTGATCATGAACGTGATGCTGGTTTCGGTGACGGAGCGGACCAGGGAAATCGGTGTGCGGCGCGCGATGGGGGCCACACAAGCCGATGTACTCAACCAGTTCCTCATGGAAAGCATTATCCAGTGCATCATTGGCGGTGCCTTTGGGATCGGTATTGGATTTCTGGCGGCCACGGCGCTGCGGGAGTTCACTTCGTTCCCGGCATCCGTGCAGCCTTGGGTGGCGCTCCTAGGAGTGGTTCTGAGTTCTGTTATCGGATTATTTTTCGGGATTTATCCCGCTCGCCAAGCCGCCAAGTTGGATCCGGTGAATGCCCTTCGAACGGAGGTTGGATGAAGACGGCGGGAATCCGGCCCGGAGCGTTCCATCAGAATATATCCATCGCGCTGGACACGCTTCGTGCGCGGAAAGTGCGGTCGGCGCTGACGATCCTCGGCATCGTGATTGGTGTCACCTCGGTGATCGCCGTGGCTTCCGTAATCGATGGATTGAACGGCGTGATTTCCGAGCGGGTGGCGAAGCTGGGCAGCAACACGCTTTTCGTCCTGCGGTTTCCCACGGGTGCCAACCCCAACCGCTTGCCGGAGAAGATACGGACGAGGAAGTATCTGCAGGACGCGGATGCGAAATACCTGGAGGAGGCCTGTCCGGGAGTGGGGTACGCCACGGTCTTCGCGCAACGTATCAACTTCAACGAGCAGTCGGACGAAATGCGCCGCGGGGACGCCCACTTGGAGCGCTTCTTCCTCCGTGGAGCCCAGCCCCAGTACATCAAGGCTTTTCCGCTTTTCGCGATTGACGAGGGGCGATTTATCTCCGAATACGACGAGGAGCATGCAAGGGATGTCATCGTGATCGGGCGTGCGATTGCTGACACGCTGTTCCCGCATGGCAATCCGATTGGGCAGGAGATTCGTGTGAACGGTCGGGGCTACGAGGTGATCGGAACCTTTGAGCCTGACCAAGGTCTTTTTTCGGGATTCGGAGTGGATCAGATCGCGACCGTTCCCCTTTCGAATTTCCGTAAGAACCACCCCGAGGTGAAGGAGCGCTGGATCGCGGCTGCCGCCAAGGACGGCGTCACGCTGCAGTCGATGCAGGACCAAATTGAAGACGCGATGCGCCGCCGCCGCCGGGTCCCGCGCAACGCGGAGAACGATTTTGAGATCTCCAGCCCGGATTTTCTGAGTACCCTGTGGAACCAACTGACCGGTGCGCTTGTGCTGTTGACGGGTATCATCAGTTCCATCGGGCTGCTGGTGGGGGGGATCGGTGTGATGAACATCATGCTGATTTCGGTGACGGAACGCACATCTGAAATTGGTGTGCGGAAGGCGCTGGGGGCGCGGAAAATCGATATCCGGGTCCAGTTCCTGATGGAAGCGGTAGTGCTTTCAATGATCGGTGGGGTGATCGGAATCCTGTGCGGCAGTGGTATCGCTTTCCTCGTGCGGACCCTGATCCCGGCAGTACCCGCAGTGGTATCGCCGCTTTGGGTGGCGCTGGGGGTTTCGATTTCGGTCGGTGTCGGGTTGTTCTTCGGTTATTATCCAGCCACGAGGGCGGCAAATCTCGACCCCATTGTTTGTTTGCGCTACGAGTAGTCTTCGGGCTTGGCCGAGCTGGCCGCCCGGAGGATCTCAGCCACGCTCCAAGCTTGTGCGAAACATCCGGTCGGCCTGTGCGGGGGATCCCCGTCAAACGTTTCCGAAATACTTCCGAGTCCAACCTCTTTTAGGTGTTGGGGGAACGCGGACAGGTAGGAACTTGCATCGAAATCGGGTCTGAATCTACGGCAGGCGTCGATGAACGGTCCCAACAGCCACGGCCATACGGTGCCTTGATGGTATGCTGCATCCGAGTCATGCCGGGGGTGGTATTCGGGGTCGGATGGGGCGAGCGTCCGCAGGCCGAAGGGCGTGAGCAGGTCGCGTTCCACCGCGTTTAGGATTGAAAGCGCGTCGTCTTTGTCAACCATGGGATATCCCAGTGACATTGCGAGGACCTGGTTGGGTCGCATGGTCGGATCTGGCGTGCCGTCCGGACAGATTCGGTCAAACAGACAGCCGCTTTCGGGGTTCCAGAACAGTTTTTCAAAGTTGGCAAGGGTGTCGGCTGCGATTCGTGCGGCGAGACTTTCCTCCTCTGGGTCGGAAAACCGCTGTGCCAGGTCGGCGATTGTCCTCAGTGCGTTGTACCAGAGTGCCTGAATCTCGACGGCCTTCCCATGGCGCGGCGTGAATTTTGTATCCATCCACGTAAGCTGCACACCTTCCACGCCCGCGGATAAGAGTCCATCGGCGTCGCAGCGGATGCCGTGGCGTGTTCCGAACAGATGCCAGTCGATGATTGATTTCAGTGTTGGATACAGATTCGCTTGGATGAACTGATAGTCCCCGGTGGCCTCAGCATACTGCCGCACAGCCTCGAACATCCACAATGTGGCGTCGACGGTGTTGTATTCCGGTGACTCGCCGGAATCGGGGAACCTGTTCGGGATCATGCCCCGATCCACGGCGCAAGAGTAGGCGAGGAGGATTTCGCGCGCGATTTCGTAACGCCCGGTCACCAAGGCGAGACCAGGCAGGGAAATCATCGTGTCCCGGCCCCAGTCCGAGAACCATGGGTAGCCGGCGATTACGGAGTGGAGGTTACCGCGCTTGACGATGAACTGATCCGCGGCACGGAGAAGTTCGACAGCCAGTGGATTACACCGTGGAGGCGATGGCTGGAGACTCGCGCGGCGATTGATCTCGCGTTGCAGCAACTCCACGGCGTCGGCAGCGGAGTGGGTCCCCGTGGAGGCGATGATTGTCGCGACTTGCCCATCACCCAGCGTAAAGTACATACAGCAAGGCTGGAAGAGGTCTTCACGAAATTCCAAGCCGCGCTCTTCCTCGCGGGGATATTCGAAATTGTGGTACCAGTTGGAGGTTGGCTCCAGATGCGTGGCGCTGTGCGCCACGTGTAGCGGGGGGAGGCCGTGATAGGGCTCGATCGAGAACCCGTCTGGCGTGCCGGTCAGTGTCGGATTCAACGCCGGGTTGGCGTGGGTCAGGGAATGATAGTCCCGGAAGGCGATCAGCGGACGGATCTCCAAGCTACAGGATTCCGAGACCTCGTACTGGATTACGACTGTGTTTTCCCCGTCGACTAGGAACACCCGTTTCTCGATACGGATCCCGGCGACGAGGAATGTCCACGTTGGAATGGGCGCGAATTGGAACGTTCGTAAGTGGTGAAATCCTTGGGGATGGACTACGCCCGGGTATAAATTCGTCGAAATTTCCGTCTTCCGGGTGCCGACGACAACGGTTTCCTCCAGCTTGGAGAGAAGGAGATACCGCTCAACCGGGGGGCGGAGCGATGCCGTCAGAAGTCCATGGTAGCGGCGGGTGTTGGCCCCTGCCACCGAGCCGCAGGCAAAGCCTCCGAGCCCGTTGGTTTCCAGCCACTCGTGTTGGAGGAGGTTTTCGAGTGTGTCGGATGGGAGCATGGATTCGTCAGTCCATTGTCCCCCAGAGGTGCTAGAGTTCGGGCGGGTGGCCGAACTCGGCTTGGTAGCGACCAATGAAATCCGACTTATTACCCTGATCCTGCGGCACGGCCAGGAACATGGGCAGTTCCCGGCCTTCCTTGATCTTGATTCGACCGCGCTCCTCGCAGCGGATGAGTCCACGCAGAAGCTCGTGGGTGTGCTCGGAAACGTTTACACGTCCGGCGACTCCGCTGGATTCCATCCTCGCCGCGAAGTTCACGGTGTTGCCCCAAATGTCGAAGGCGAATTTCCGCGTTCCCACAACCCCCGCCACAACCGGTCCGCTGTGCAAGCCGACCCGGATGTCCCAGCCCGTTCCGCCAGCCTTCACCGAAAGCCGCTGGACCACGGCCACCATTTCCAGCGCAGCCAAAACAGCGTCCACGGCGTGGGAGGCGCGAGGTACGGGTAGCCCGCTGGCGAACATGTAGGAGTCGCCGATGGTTTTGAGTTTCTCGAGGCCGTGCCTGGCGACGATTTCATCGAAGGCGGTGAAGTACTCGTTCAGCGCGTCCACCAATTGGGCGGGCGGCAGCTTTTCGCTGGAAAGGGTGAAGCCGACGAAATCGGTGAAGCACACGGTGACGTCGTCAAACCCGACGGGCTGAACTGCCCCGGTGGCCTTCAATTCGTCCGCCACAGTTGCCGGCAGGATGTTCAGGAGTAGCGATTGGCTCTTTCGCTCCTGGGCATGGATTTCGTCCCGCTGCTGGCGGATCTCGACTGTGCGCTCGGCAACGACTGCCTCCAGTTCATGCTTGTCGCGCTCCAACTGCCTGGTCCGGAGGCTGACGACACCGGAGACGCCGAAGCCGCTCAGGAGTAGGTAGATTCCGTAGGCCCACCAAGTCCGGTACCAAGGCGGGCGGATTGTGAATTCAACCGAGGCATCCTCCGCGACGGTTCCGTGGGGGGTACGGGCCCGGACGTGGAACCGGTATGAGCCCTCCGGGAGGTGGGTATAGTCTTTCTGTGTTTCGTGGGTCCACGGGGACCAGGCTTGGTCGTTGCCTTCCAGCAGCACCTGATATTCAGGAGATGTGGGGTTTTCGTGGAAGGGGGCTGCGAATTCGAATCGGAGGCCGTTTTGTGCCCATGGTAGATCCAAAGGCTCGGGGTCGCCGCCTCCGCCAAAGAGCAGCGTGCTGGTTCCAATGTTGCGTGCGCGGCGGGTCGAAACGTGGAACCCCGCGTCCGGATTGCCCGCGACGGATGGGTCCCAGCGGTACAGGATACCCTTGGCACCGACGGCCCAAGTCGACCCGTCCGAGTCGGGCTTGGCCGAATAGATTTCCTGGATGGCAGTCGGGATCAGAGGCGACGGGAGGCGCGAAATCTTGCCGTTCCGGCGAAACAGCAGTGCGTGGTATTTGTCTCCGGTGATCCAGATCTTGTCCGAGGCGGTGTCGAAGATGTTGAAAACGTCCTTGCTTCCATTGGAGTACTCCTCGCCCAGACTTGGATCGGGGAGGAATGTGTTGCGCTCGGCGGCGAAGCGGCGCAGACCCTTTACGGTGGTGACTACGGTCCTGCCATCCAATCGCTTGGCGTTCTTCCATCCCACCGGCATACCTTGGCGCTCACCAAAGCTGACGGCTTGTACCGGGTTTGCGTTAAAGTCGATTCGCCATGCAGCGTCCTTGGTTGTGGCCCAGACGATCCCAGTGGTGTCTTCGAGGATGGATCGAAATTCTTGTCCGGCAGCGCTGAATTCCGCAGTTTTGGATGCCTTGGTGCCGGAAATTGACATGCGGACAAGCGTCCCGGTTCCCGCGGTGTAAACAACGGTTGGATCTGACGGCGACCGCGTGACGTCGAAGAGCCGCTTGGGCCGGATGTCGTCGAAAAGCAACTTTGCCCGACTTCCGTGTGCCTGGAAAAGACCCAATTCCGTGGCTGCGAGCAACTGTTCGCCCGTGGCCTCCAGTGCCCATACCCTGCTGTCGATGCCTTCCACTTTCTGGAAGCGGGGTGTGCTGCCGGTAACCGCTTGCATCCGGTACAAGCCCTTGGAGGTTCCCACAAAGAGGACTCCATTCACTTTTTCCATGCATTGGACGTCACCTTCGAGGCCCAGGGCCGTGTCATAGCGGGTTGTGCCGGGCGAGTACCGGCCGATTCCGTCGTTACCGACGATCCATACCCCGCCTTGCACATCGGCAAAAATGGCCGTCACTTGGTCGTCTGGGAGGCCCTCGGCCTTGGTGACAATGCGGTCTACGACACCCGATGGCGAGAGCAGGACGAGGCCTCCGTTCCGAGTCCCGGCGGCAATCCCGCCTCCCGGCAGCACCCGGATCGTGTATACCAGATTCTTGGCGAAATATGCGTCGGCACCGGTAGGGAATGGGCGCACGGTACCGGTCTTATCCAATCGGAACAGGCTTGCAGGGGTTGCCACCAGCGCATCGCCGTCCAAGTCGACGGCATCGGGTACCCCGAGCTTGGTAAACAAACTACCGCCGGGCACCGGAACCAAGCTGTCGGAAACCATCTGGAGCAGTCCCTGCTCCGGGGTCTTCACATACAGGTTTCCCATGACGTGGAATGCA
>CAITMP010000284.1 GCA_903893525.1 uncultured Acidobacteriia bacterium
CGCGCCGTGGTGGAACGGCTGCGGCGGGAGCGTCGCATCCTGGCGGCCTTGGACCATCCCTACTTGGCCCGGCTGCTGGACGGGGGTACAACCGTCGAAGGCCTCCCCTACATCGTCATGGACTATGTGGACGGTGTACCGATCGACGCTTATTGCGAGCGCAACGGTCTATCGGTCGAGCAACGGTGCGAGCTGGTCGGCAAAGTTTGCGAGGCCGTGGCGTACGCCCACCGGAATCTGGTGATCCACCGCGATCTCAAGCCCTCGAATATTCTGATTGCGTCGGACGGCACCCCCAAACTTCTGGATTTCGGAATCGCGACAGCTCTGGACGATAGCGCCACGGATCCCGACAACCCCGCCACGCGCGGCCAAGCCCGCCCTTTCACGCCGGAATACGCGAGTCCGGAACAGATCACGGGCGGCCAAGTGGGCACGGGGGCCGACGTGTATTCGCTGGGGGTGGTGCTGTACGAGCTCCTGACCACGCGACGCGCCTGCCAAGTTCCAAAGATGTCGACGGCGGATGTAGAGTTGGCGGTGAAGACCGTGGAGCCCGACCGGGCCAGCGTCGCGGCTGAACGGAACGGCAAGGACCGCAAGTGGGTGCAGGCAATCTCCGGCGACATCGACAACATCCTCTCGATGGCGCTGCGAAAGGAGCCGGAGCGCCGGTATCTTTCGGTGGCACAGTTCCAAGCCGACCTTTGGTGTTTCGCGCACGATATGCCGGTCGCGGCCCGGCAGGAATCCACCGCGTATCGGCTGGGCAAATTCCTAAGGCGGCACAGGGTTGGCGTGCTGGCAACTGCGATGGTGTTCCTGGCTCTTGTTGCAGGCCTTGCCTCCACCCTGTGGCAGGCGCGGCGGGCCAACGCTCAGCGTACGTTGGCGGAAGCGCGCAGGATTGACGCGGAACGGGCTCGGACCCAGGCACGCGAGGAAGCCAACCAGTCCGCCCTTGCACGGCAGAGGGCGGAAGACGAGCACGCGGAGGCGGAAAAGCAGCGATTGCTAGCCGAAGTGCAAAGGAACACCGCCGAGGCGCAACGCTTGCTCGCGGAACAGCGATTCGGACAGGTCCGCGAACTGGCCAGGAAGTTCCTATTCGATTTCCACGACTCCATTGCGACTTTACCTGGCTCCACGGCCGCCCGAAAAATGGTGGTGGAAACAGCGCTCGGGTACTACGATTCGTTGTTGAAGGAAGCGGCTGGCAACCGGGCCCTGCTGGAGGAGATCGCGCTCGGGTATGACAGGCTGGGAGCCGTTCAAGGCAGCGCGTTCAACGCAAGTTTCGGGGACCTGCCCGGATCGCTGGCATCGTACAGGAAGGCGGAGGCGATACGGGCCGGAATCCAGGACAGTTCGCCGTCATTCATAGCGGACCGCATCCGTGGAATTTCGCAACTTGCGGGCATTTTGATGGTGCAAGGGGAGTTGGGGGCGGCCAATGCCGCTCTGGACAGCGCCATGCAGGTGGCCGGGTCGCAGCAACAAGCTACGTACGAGGTGGACGAGGCGCTCGCAACGCTTTGGACCGTACGGGGCGATGTGGCAGTCAGGACCCGCAATCCACGCAGTGCCATCGAGGCATACAGCCGTGTCCAGGAGATTTGGACCCGCCTCTCTCAAACACATCACGATCCCACCGCCGAAAAATCCGGCCTGAGCATCGCGAATGCCAAGCTTGGCGACGCGTATGGCCGCGCCGGGCAGCCCCGCGAAGCGATTGATCATCTCCGTAAGGCTATCGCGCTTGATACGGAACTCTCCAATGCCTCACCCAACAGCGTCCCACGGCTGCGAAGGCTCTTTGTGGGCTACAACTTGATCTCCAACGCGTTCCGGTCCGAAACCGGAAAGAGCCTCGCGAAACCCGGTGAGGCCCAAGCTGCCGTGGAGATGGCGGTGACTGTCGCCAAGAGGATGGTGGAAGCGGATCCGAACAACACCACGAGCATGCGTGACCTGATGCTGGCTCAATCGGGCCTGGGTGACTGGCATTTCTTCCGCGATGAATTCGCCGCTGCGTTGGGGATGTATCGCGTGGCAACGGCTGGTGCGGAACGACTGATGGCGGTGGGGCCGTCGGCAGAACGCTTGGAGTCGGTGCTCCAAGGCCACCACCGGGCTGGAGCGGCGCTTGCCGAATCCGGACGGAACGACGAGGCGCTTCAGGAACTGGATATGGCGTCCAGCCTTCTGGAAAGAGCCCGGAAGGATTATCCCCAGTTCACGAAGGTGGCAACCTGGGGGGCCGACATCAACGTGGCACGGGCCACCGCCTTTGACAAGAAAGGCGATTGGGAACATGCGGCGGAGGCTCGACAGGCGGCAATCAAATTTTGTGAGCAGGAGATCCGTGTCAACCCCAACAACCATGTCTTGCTCGACATGATGCCGACCCTTCACTGGAAGCTCGCCAAGGACTACGCGGGGATGGAAAGATGGCCTACGGCGGCAGCGGCGGCCAAGCTTGCCCTGGATGAATTCGGCACGATCGAGGCACGGCGCAAGCTCAGCGCCGGGGAGGCCAAGGATCGGGATGAGGCCAGTACCGGTCTGGCTGAATGGGTAAAGAAGTAGGTGTCCCTTCTGAGGAACAAGCGGACGGATTGGCCGCGATCAGTTTCTCCCGCACCCGATGCCGTGCCACGCGCGGCTCGTCCGCTCTTGACGCCCATTCCAAGCCCGGAACTAGCCCAAGGAACCACGATTGGTCCGTACAGGGTCGAGCGGGAGTTGGGCCGTGGCGGCATATCGGTCGTCTACCTTGCCTCCCGGGCCGACGGCGAATTCCAGAAGCTCGTGGCGATCAAGCTGATCAAGCGAGGCATGGACACGAGCGCCGTGATCAACCGGTTGCGTCGGGAACGCCGGATTCTTGCAGCCTTGGAGCATCCGTATATTGCCCGGCTCCTGGACGGCGGTAGCACCTCGGACGGCCTACCCTATCTCGTCATGGAGTATGTCGGGGGCATGCCGATCGACAGGTACTGCGACGACCATCAGCTCGGCGTGGGAGCCCGCTGCGCGCTGATCGGCAACGTGTGCGATGCGGTGGCATATGCGCACCGGAACCTGGTGGTCCATCGGGACCTCAAGCCCGGCAATATCCTTGTGACGCCCGATGGAACCCCGAGACTTTTGGATTTCGGGATTGCGTCCGTGCTGGACGAGGAAACAGAACCCGGGGCCCCTGCAACACGGGGCCAAGGCCGCCCCATCACACCGGAGTACGCCAGTCCGGAACAGATGGCCGGAAAGCAAGTGGGCACCCCTGCGGATGTCTATTCCCTAGGTGTAATCCTCTACGAGCTCTTGGCTGGGACGAGGCCGGACCGCGTTGAGGGGATGCAGTGTGAACGAGTTAGCTTGGCGGCCCTGCACAACGGCAAGGACGCCGGTTGGGTGCGGCAATTATCCGGCGATCTGGACAACATCGCCGCCGTTTGCCTCAGGAGCGAGCCCGAACGACGGTACTTGACCGTTGGACAATTCCAATCGGATCTGGAGCGTTGGGCCAAGGGCTTGGCGGTGCTGGCGCGCAGCGACTCCCGCATCTACCGCGTACGCAAGTTTTTGACCCGACACCGCTTCGGGGTTGTAGCAGTTGCCTTGGTCCTTTTGGCGCTAGCAAGCGGCGTGGCTGCAACCCTCTGGCAGGCCAGGCATGCCGATTTCCAGCGACATCTCGCCGAAGTGCGTCGGGTCGAGGCCGAACAGCAGCGGGAACTAGCCTTCGAGGAAGCCAACAAATCAGTTGCGGCCCAGAAGGTTGCGGAGCGGGAACACCTGGAGGCGGAAAACCAGCGACGCCAGTCCGAGCTCCAGAGATTGGTTGCCGAAACCCAGCGGAAGCTCGCGGAGCGGCGTTTCGGACAGGTCCGGGAGCTCGCCCATAAGTTCCTTTTCGATTTCCATGACGCCGTGTCCCAGCTTCCGGGCTCCACCGGACCGCGCAAACTTTTGGTGGAAACCGGCATCCGGTATTACGATTCGTTGTTGCGGGAGGCCCGAGGCAATCCCGAACTGCTGCAAGAGATCGCCCGTGGCTATGACCGCTTGGGCGATGTGCAAGGCAACCCCTACAGTGGCAATCTGGGCGACCAGCCCGGGGCCCTCGCCAATTACCGAAAGGCGGACTCCATTCGTCAGAGCTTGCCGCTGTCCCTCCCCGATTTGGTGCGTGACCGCGTCCGCGGTCTGGGGAGGATCGCACAAATGGAGCTTTCCGCCGGCGACTTGAAAGCTGCGGATGCGACGGTGCGCAACGCCATCCGCCTTGCCCGGGGTATGGAAGGGGATTACGCAGTTTCCGAGGCTCTCGCCAACGCGTGGAGCATCGCCGGTGACATCGGCATACGCACCGGTTCATATGCGGTCTGCATCGAGGACTACACCCACCTGCTCAATATTTGGAGCCGGCTGTCCGTGGCCGCCCGCAACCCGCCCTCGGAGCGGGAGGGAATCAGCCTCGGCCACACAAAGCTGGGGGAGACCTATGCCCGGATGCAGAAACCGGGCGAGGCACTGGAACACCTCCGTCCGGCACTTGCCATCGACCAGGAACAACTGGATTCGTACCCCAACAGTATTCCTCGGATGCGCAAGGTCTATTTCGACTATCTGATCCTGGGGATTGTATTTCGCAGCGCCGCAGGCGAATCATGGGCGGCACCAGGAGAAACCCGCATGGTGATGGAGCGCGCGGCGGAGATCGCGGACAAGATGCTCGCGGCGGACCCCAACAACCGGACCGGCCTGAGCGATGTGAGTGCAGTCCAATCGAGTTTCGGGGATTGGCTGCGGAACCACGGGGAAGCCGCCGAGTCAATTCCACACTTCGAGCGGGCAATGGAGGCTACGGAACGGCTGCTGGCAAGCGGCAACTCATTCGACCGGCTCGAAAATGCCGTTCAGTCGCACCAAAGGCTTGGCGGTGCACTGGCGATGGCCGGGAGACCGGACGAAGGCTTGGTCCACTTGGAGAAAGCCGGTACTATTTTGGAACAGCTGAGGAATCAGAATCCCACGATCATCCGGTGGGAAAGGCGCCGTGCCGATATTGCATCGGACCGGGGCCTTGCCTTGACCTTCAAAAAAGATTGGCCCGGAGCCATTGCCGCATACGAAATGGCTGTGGGAATTTGGGAACAGCAGCTCAAAGCTGACCCAGCCAGCGAAATTGCCCGCAATGCCCTTCCCGACTACTATTCCAGCCTGGCCGAGGCCTACGCCGCAGCCAACCGCAGGGGCGATGCCGTGGTGGCGGTCCGCAGAGCGCTGGGCCTTTTCGGCGAAATTTCCGCGAAAAGGCCTCTCGGGGCCGGTGAGGTCAGCCGCCGCGATGTCGACATCGCGCGCTTGGCGGAATGGTCCAAGTAGAGGGACTACTTGGCGCCCTTGAGGTACTTGTCCAGATCCGGGTTGATCTTCGCCTGGATCTCCGGAGTGTCGATGTTTTCCTTGGTGACCAGAACAGGGGTGATGTTTTGGATTCTGTCGGGAGTCCCGCCCTTGATCTTCTGCACTGCGGCCAACATGGATTTGTAACCCATGTCGAACGGGTCCTGGGCCACCAACGAGTCGATCACGCCATTCCGCAGGGCCTCGATCAACTGGGGGCTGGCATCAAAGCCGACCAGCTTCACCTTTTTCCCCTTGCCCTGCAGTGCGCGCGCGGCACCGACCGAGCTGGACTCATTGCTGGCGAACATCGCGTCCAGATCGGGAGTAGCGGTCAGCATGTTTTCCGACACCTTCAGCGACTTTGCAAAATCCGCCATGCCGTACTGCTTGTCAACGATCCGGATGCCGGGGAACTCCTGGCGAATGATGTCCTCAAAATTGCTCTCGCGTTCCATGGTGGATGCGCTGCCCGCTTGAACGGCCACTTCGGCGATCTTTCCCTTGCCATCAAGGAGCTTGCCAATGCGCCGCGCGGCGAGACGGCCACCATCCACGTTGTCGGTCGCGACCTGGGCGGTGAAAAGTTCGGTATCCACCGGCGAATCGAAAATGATGACCGGGATGCCAGCCGACGTGGCGTTTTGCACCAGCGTCACCAGAATTTTTTTGTCGATGGGCGCAAGGCAGATCGCATCGACCTTTTGGTTGATGGCCGAATCCATGATTTTGATCTGGCCTTCGTAATCGGTTTCGGAGGCCGGGCCGTTCCACAGAATCGTGAACCCGGCGTTTTCCTGCTGGGCCTTGATGGCACCGGCGTGGACGGATTGCCAAAAAGCGTGGGCCCTGCCCTTGGGGATAAACGCGATCCGTTTGTCCGTGGGTGCCTTGTTGCAGGAGGCGGTGAATGTTGCCGCCGCGATGAGGAGGAATGCCGTGATCTTGGATCTCATATTGAGGTGTGGAAATGCCCTGACTGATACATTATCGCGGTTCCGTGTCAAACTAGCGAATGCGTGAAAATTTTCGGTTCTATTGAGGCTGGTGGTACCAAGTTCGTATGCGGCGTTGGTACTGGTCCCGACGATCTCCGGACCATCTCCCTTCCGACTACGACTCCTTCGGAGACCATGGCGGAAGTCATTTCTTTTCTTCGCCGGGAAGGTGGCGGGGAGTTGTCCGCAGTGGGAATCGGCTCGTTCGGGCCAGTCGATTTGGACCGTGCATCCCCCAGCTACGGCCACATCACCTCGACCCCGAAACTGGCTTGGGCGAATTTCGATCTGGCCGGGACGGTGGCGTCGGCGCTGGGTGTGCCCGTAGGTTTCGACACCGACGTGAATGCGGCAGCGCGGGGCGAGGTCCGATGGGGCGCTGCGCGGGATGTTTCCAGTTGCCTCTACCTGACCTTCGGCACCGGCGTCGGAGGTGGCTACATCGCCGACGGGCGCTTGCTCCACGGCATGATCCACCCGGAGATGGGACACATCCGGATACCGCGTGATCCGGCCATTGACCCGTTTCCCGGCGTTTGTCCGTACCACGGGGATTGTCTGGAGGGTCTGGCGTGCGGTCCGGCCATCGAGAAGCGCTGGGGCAAATCCGCCCGAGAGCTTCCCCCCGACCACCCGGCATGGGCATTGCAGGCTCGCTATGTGGCGTTGGCGTTGGCGAACTTCGTCTGCACGCTGTCACCCGGGAGGATTATTCTGGGCGGAGGCGTGATGAAGCAGGACGGACTGTTTGTGCAGATACGGACCGGCTTGGCGGATTTGCTGAACGGCTACGTGCGCTCGCCGTGGCTCGGGGCCGACATCGACCGCTACGTGGTGCCGCCCGGCCTGGGCGACCGGGCCGGAGTGCTGGGTGCACTGGCCCTGGCCGAACAGGCGGCGGCCTGAGAATCGCGCATCAGAGCGGAGGCTTCGGCGGCTTCACGGGCGACCACGCTGCGACACCGCGCATTTTCGACGCCCGCCGGTAGAGTTTCGTCCCCTCGGCCGCATAAAGCCAGTCCAAATCCTTGCCCGCGAAGGTGAAGCCTGTGAGCGCCCCCCGTTCCGGCTTGCCCACAATTCCCGCACAGCGGCCATTCTGCTCGCAGTACTGGATGCCGAGTGCAGTCGCAAAGTAGGTCTGGCCGAGCGTGTCGACTGTTACGGCGGCGACTCCGCTCGCTGGAGAAACTTCCGGCATGTCGACGCGGAAGAACGGTTCGCCATTTGCCAAGCCCCCGTCGGCTGCGATCTGGAACGACCAGTTGAAGCGCACTTGGGAATCGCCCACAATCAGCATCGATTGGTCCGCCGACAGGCTCAGGGCGGAAGGCTCGGCAATCTCACCCGCGGAATAGACGGTTTTCAACTTGCCCGCCGGGTCGATGTATCCCACAGTCTTCCTCGCTGGATCCGTGAAGTAGACGCCGCCCTTGGCCGTTATGGCGAGATCCGAGGCCGAAACCCCTGCCGCGACGTTCTTTTCGTCGCCGCCAAGGCCCCAGGAGACAATTCCCGCTGCCTTCGCGGCGTAGATGCGCCCGTCCGGGCCAACCCGGACAGCCCGGACACCGGCCGCGTTGTCGCGGAATGTGGCTACCTTTCCCGATGGATCGGCCTTGTACACACGGTTGGCCTTCGCATCGGCGAAGTAGACATTGCCGTCCTTGTCACCGGCCGGACTCGA
>CAITMP010000285.1 GCA_903893525.1 uncultured Acidobacteriia bacterium
CGTACGCCAACTACAACGCCTACGCCGACTATCCCGGCCACGTGGTCAACTGCAACGTGAAGCTGGCCGACCACCAGATTCCGGCCAGCGAACTGGCCAGGTTCTTCAAGCGACCGTTCATGGGTGGGTTGGACCGCCATGGAATCATCGGCACCGGCACTCCCGCGCAGGTGGAATCCGAGATCCGGCGCGTGGTCCAGGAATCGCCCAAGCCGTTCATTCTCGGTGCCGATTGCACGGTGGAGGCCGATACCAACTGGGACCGCCTCCGCCATGCGATCTCGGTCGCCCACCAAGTGGCTTAATTCGACGTCGGCAGCTTTTCGGCGTGGTCGACAACAAAGATCCGGGCCGTCGCCTGGTCGGCCGCGACCAACCTCAGTCCAAGTTGCGCCTGCAAGGCATCGAAAAGCGCCGGAGCGGACGAATCACGCGGAGTGGCCCCGTCGGCTCCGCCGTGGTCGCCGTGTCCCGCCCCGCCGCCAGCCGCCGCATGGTTCGCCGCGCTGGAGGTGTTGTCGCCAGTCCAATTGAGGGAAACATCGTACTTGCCCGTCAAGCCTGTCTGGTCGTCCACCGGCACTCCGAGCTGATCGGAAAGCAGGCGCGCCAGATCCGCCGTGGTCTGGTGGTCGGCCCGGTAGCGCGCGGATCCAAAGAACGAGACAACGCCGGTGTGTCCATGATCGCCGCCACCCTGGAAGCCGCCACCGCCCCGACCGAACGAGCCCGTGCCCGGTCCGTGCTGGTCGCCACCCCGATTCGGCGCGGCCTGTGGTGCCGCGTCCGTGGATTCCTTCAGCTTGGAGCCGCCCTTGGACACCACAAGGTTGTATCCGCGCATCTTCTTTTCCGAGTAATGGTAGGTGAGGCCGAACCGCTCCTTCAGCAGGTTCTGCAGCATCAACTGGAAGTCTTCGGCGCTGGTGCCCGCAGCAACTTTGGCCGCAACGTCGAAAGTATTGGCCGTGAACGCAGTCCGACCCGGAAACTGGTAGTTCTGTAGCTCGAAGGCCTTGCCCACCAACGTGGCGAGCGTGCACTTGGAGCACCGGTACATGCCGGGGTCGCCCGTGCCCGGCCCGCCGGTGCTCGATTCCGAGGATCCAAAATGGAAGCCGGTCTCGGGCTCATTCACCCGGATCGAGGCGGCGTCGAATTCGACGACCTTGCCCTTGGAACCCGGCGTCTGTGCGTAAGCGGCGGCGATCAGCGTCAAACCGGCGGTGGCGGTCCAGAAAATCTGTTTCACGTTGGAGAAGTATAACATCTTCTTCCCCAGACGTGTAGATGGGTTTTTCGGTAGGCCTGAAGTGGCATGGGAAGCGCTTTCCGTTGCGTTGTGCTGGTATGATGGCCGCCGATGGCTGAATTGATGAACGCGGCGGATGGGCGTGTCCGGGCGCGCTACTGGATTGAGACCGCTTACCCCCTTGACTACGCCGCCGAGGTGATGGCGGGCGAGCAATCGAGCGGTACCTTTATCAAGGTTGCGGGCGAGACGCCGGAGTTGAAGCTGGCGCACGGGGCGCGCGTGGAGTCGATCCGGGAACTGGATGCGGTGGCGATGCCATCGTTGCCCGGGGCCGGTCGACCCAAGGGGGCGAACCTCTGGCGGCGCGCGGAGGTATCGCTGTCGTGGCCAATTGAGAATATGGGCCCGTCGTTGCCCAATCTTGTGGCCACCGTGGCCGGAAACCTTTTCGAACTGAAGCCATTTTCGGGCCTGAAGCTACTTGACATAACTCTGCCGGAGTCTTTCCTCGGCAAGTACTTGGGGCCGCAGTTCGGGGTTGCCGGGACCCGCCGCTTGACCGGCGTTCCCGCACGCCCGCTGGTCGGCACCATCATCAAGCCCAGCGTCGGGTTGTCGCCATCGGCAACAGCGGAAATGGTGGATGCATTGGCCGCGGGCGGTATCGACTTCATCAAGGACGATGAACTGCAGGCCGACGGACCCCATTGCCCGTTCGCCGACCGCTCCGCCGCAGTTCTGGACGTGTTGCGCAGGCATCGGGACCGTACGGGCCGCATGGTGATGTATGCCTGCAACATCACGGGCGACATGGACGAAATGTTCGAACGGCAGGAGTCCCTGGCGGCGGCGGAAGGCACCTGTGCCATGGTGAGCCTGAATTCGGTCGGCTTGCCCGCAGTTGCCGCGTTCAGGAAAAGGTCCACGCTGGCGATCCATGGGCACCGCAACGGGTGGGGGATGTACGGCAGGTCGCCAGCCATTGGGATGAGCTACATCGCGTACCAAAAACTGTACCGCTTGGCTGGCGTGGACCACCTGCATGTGAACGGGCTTGCGAACAAGTTTTGCGAGGACGACGCATCCGTAATCGCCTCGGCGCGGGAATGCCTCACGCCCATGTTTTCGGTTCCCGGACGCGGTTGTGAAATCATGCCGGTGTTTTCGTCGGGCCAATCCGTGAAGCAAGCAGCAGGAACCTGGGCTGCGCTCGGCTCGACCGACCTGATTTTTGCCTGCGGCGGCGGGATCATGGGGCACCCCGGCGGCATTGGCGCGGGAGTCCGGGCGATCCACCAGGCTTGGGAAGCTGCTCTGGCGGGGATTCCTCTGGATGTGGCGGCGCGGGAGAACCGGGAACTCCGGGAAGCAATGGAGACCTTTGGATCGTGATTGGACCCTTGTTCTGTTTTTACGGCGACGATTTTACGGGTTCCACGGATGCGCTGGAGGCTCTGGCCTCGCAAGGAGTGGAAACCGTTCTGTTTCCCAAGCCCCCCGATGCCGCTTTGCTGGCCAGGTTTGCCGACTGCCGGGCAATCGGGATCGCCGGTGAAAGCCGTAGCCGCGGACCGGAGTGGATGGACGCACAACTGCCCCCGGTCTTCGAAAATCTGCGCCAGTATGGTGCGCCGTTGTGCCAATACAAAGTCTGCTCCACGTTCGACAGCTCGCCGCAGTTCGGGAGCATCGGTCGGGCGATGGAAATCGGCCGAGGCGTGTTCGGGAACCGCTGGGTGCCGATTGCGGTGGCAGCTCCGCATCTGAAACGCTACGTGCTGTTCGGGAATCTATTCGCGTTCGGCGGCGGGTCGATCCACCGGATTGACCGGCACCCGGCGATGAGCCGCCACCCGGTAACGCCGATGGACGAGGCCGATTTGCGGTTGCACCTGGCCCGCCAGACCGCGATGAGGATTGGTCTGGTCGACATCCAGGCACTGGAGCAGGGCAGGGCGGACGATGTTCTGGCGCTTCAAGTGGCCGAGAACGAGGCCGTGCTGTTCGACGGTCTGGGCTGGGAATCGATTGCCGAAGTGGGGCGGCTCGTGTGGGAGCAGGCTGAGGGGTTCTGTGTTGGTAGTTCGGGCCTGACCCATGCGCTGATGATGCACTGGCGCGCAGTCGGCTTGGTGGCCCGGGATTTCGAGCCGCCACAGGCCACCCCGGTGGAGAAAATCATTGTTGTGAGCGGAAGTTGCTCACCCGCGACGGCGACCCAGATCGAATGGGCGGGGCACAACGGTTACGCGGCCATCCGGGTGGATGTCAACTCGTTCGACATGGAACGGGATCTGTCATCTGCACTGGCGGGTGTTGAAAACCATCGGGGTGTGGTTCTGTATTCAGCATTGGGTCCCGCCGACCGGCGGGGTGAACCGAAGGGCGAGTCCCTCGGGCGATATCTTGGAAGTTTGCTAGCGGAATTGATCCGTCGCTCGGGTGTCCGCCGCGCGGTTGTCGCGGGCGGGGATACCTCCAGCCATGCGGTTGCGCAGTTGGACATCGACGCGCTTACATTCGCCGCGCTTCTGAGCCCCGGCGCTCCACTGTGCCGCGTGCACTCGCTGGAGCCGGAAATGGATGGGGTCGAACTGGTCCTCAAAGGGGGACAGGTGGGCCCGGCGCACTTTTTTGAAAACGTAAGACAAGGAATCGCGGAATGAACACAACAAGAATCGCCCTCCTCGGAGCGGGCGGAAAAATGGGCTGCCGGATCACCGACAACCTGCTAAAGACGGACTATCCGGTGCTGCACGCCGAAGTAGCGGACCGGGGCCGGGCGGCGCTGGCGCAACGAGGCATCACCGCCGTATCGCCGGAGGAGGCTGTCGACGGGGCCGACGTGGTGATTCTGGCGCTGCCGGACAACCGGATTCGCCAAGTGGTGGCGTCCCTCGAAGGGCGCTTCCGTCCCGGCATGATGCTGATTGCACTGGACATCGCCGCACCCTTGGCCGGCGACCTGCCGCAGCGCGACGACCTGACCTACTTCGTCACCCATCCCTGCCATCCGTCCGTGTTCGGCGGCGAGACAGATCCCGAGGCCCAACTGGACTTCTTCGGCGGAACCAAGGCGCGCCAAAACATCGTTTGTTCGTTGGTCCAGGGTCCCGAGGAGGAATATGCGAAGGGTGAGGCGATCGCGCGCGCCATCTACGCCCCGGTCGGCGATTCGCACCGCTGCACGGCCGAGCAGATGGCGATTTTGGAGCCGGTGCTGTCGGAAACAGTGCTCGGCACCTGCCTGACGATTGTCCGGGAGGCGATGGACCACGCCGTCGGCATGGGTGTGCCCGAGGCCGCCGCGCGCGACTTCCTCCTCGGCCACCTCAAGGTCGAATTGGGAATCGTGTTCCAACTTTTCCCCGGCGCCACCTTCTCTGACGGCGCGCTGAAGGCCATCGCCGAGGCCAAGCGCAGCATCTTCCGTGAAGATTGGAAGAAAGTTTTCGACCAGGACGCGATTTCGGAG
>CAITMP010000286.1 GCA_903893525.1 uncultured Acidobacteriia bacterium
GAAAGGATGTGCGCGATCTTCTTCTGCTCGGGGAGTGGGGGGAGTGGGATCGGGGCAGACTCGATACCTTTCCCGCTGACGTTCTGTTGAACCGCGCCATAGGCGCCTCCCGAAACGGCTTGTCGAAAAGTAGGTGTCTTTGAAACGAAGAAAAGAAATTCGTCGTCCAGAATGTTCCGGTCAGGAATCTTAAACCTTCCGACTCGCTGATTGAGGAGGGCGGGGAGGTCGGATGAGCGGACCATACATGTCTCCCCAACGTTGCCGGTCATTGAAATAAGAACGTCTTTTTCTTGGAGGAGAAACTTCGCAATTCTTGGCTCTAAATCTTCCGACCAAAAGACTTCACTTCTCCAGTCAAGGCCCCGTTCCTTCACGTTGCTGATGCGGACGATTGGAATGCCGGAGGGGCGGAATTCATCACTCTTGAAAGCAAATCCTCCTTGCAGTGAGCAAACGTCGCCCACTGGAACAGTGCGCCACGAATCAGGTAGAGCTGTCTCTGTTTGCGTCATACGGCGAGCTTCTCCAGAATTTCCTTCAACGCCTTGTCCGTCTCCCGAGCCTCGGCTTCGATGACCTTCAGTTCCTCGACGATCTCCGCAATGGGCCGGTAGGTTTCGGCGTCGCTGGTGTGGATGTAGCGGCTGGGGGAGATGTTGTAGTCATTCTTCTTCAGCTCGGCGTGCTCGACGATGCGGCTGAGTTTGTCCTCTTCCTTCCACCCGATGAGGGTGTCGGCGATGCGCTGGATGCCTTCGTCGGGGATGAAGTTCTTGGGGTCGCCCTTTTCGAAGACTTGGCTGGCGTTGACGAGGAAGACCTTGCCCTGGCGCTCCTTCGGCTTGGCCTTGTTCAGGAACAGCACGATGCCGGGGGCGGTGGTGTTGTAGAAGAGGTTTTCCGGCAGATAGAGGACGCTCTCGATGAGGTCGTGATCGACGAACCACTGGCGGACGGCCTTTTCCTTGTTGGTGCCGGCATTGCCCGAGCCGCGGGAGACGCCGCCGGTGTCGAGGACGACGGCGGCGCGGCCTTTGTCATTGAGGCTGGCGTGCATGTGCTGGACCCAGCCCCAGTCGGCGGATGATTTGCCGGGAAAACCGGCCCCGGCGGGGAAGCGGTCGAGTTCGTCGGCGTCGTAGTCGGCCTCGGTGAACCAGTCCTGGTTCCACATGGGATTGGCGACGACGCGGTCGAATGTGCGGAGCTTGCCGCCCTTGTCCCTGAACTTGGGGTTCTTGAAGGTGTCGCCGATCTCGATCTGGCCCTCCATGTCGTGGATGATCATGTTCATGTTGGCCATGGCCCAGGTCTCGGGCGTGTTTTCCTGGCCGAACAGTTTCAGCGGGGCGACGGTGCGCTTCTTGCCCTGGGCGATTTCCTCCATGGCGATTTCGCACTTCACAAGCAAGCCGCCCGAGCCGCAGGTGGGATCGTAGATTTCCATGCCAGGCTCGGGTTGCAGGACCCGGGACATGATGGTGCCGACCTCGGGCGGGGTGTAGAACTCGCCGGCGCTCTGGCCGCCGCCCTCGGCGAGCTTGCGGATGAGGTATTCGTAGCTCTTGCCAATGATGTCGGCCTCGACATCGTCGAGACCGAGGCGCTTGGTGCTGATCGCCTCGATCAGGTTGGAGAGGCGGTCGTCGTCGAGATCGCGCTGCCCGTGGGTCGTGGCATTGAAATCGACACGGTCGATGATGCCCTGCAGAAGCGGGTTTTCCCGGGCGATGGCCCGCATGCGGGTGGTGACGCCTTCGCCGATCTTGTCGGAGAGCTTGCGGATGACGGACCAGACGGGCTGCTCAGGATCGTCCGGCACGAGGGGAAGGTAAAACCGGACAAGCTTGTGGTCGGCCTTGGCAAGCTGAAAGGCTTTCTTGCGCGAGCCGACCTCTTTGGCGATACGGTTCACCTCGTCATCGAAGACGTCGCAGAGGCGTTTGGTGAAGATGAGAGGAAGGATGTAGTCCTTGTATTTGGGCGCGTCCTTGGCGCCGCGGATGGAACAAGCCGCGTCCCAGATCCAGGATTCGAGGGATTTGTCGCCAGCTTTAGTATTTGCCATCAGTACCAGGTTCTATTGCTTTTATGCGTAATAAGTCTGCGTTCAAAGGCACGCCAGGCACGGCCGTCGCGAGAAAGTGCATTGCCGTTTTTTCGCAGCGCATCCGGCACGACCCCATGTGGGATGAGCCAACGAATGCACCTATTGGAAAAGACTACTCCAGCTTTGA
>CAITMP010000287.1 GCA_903893525.1 uncultured Acidobacteriia bacterium
CGCTGGAGAAGGTCGTCCAGGCTGGAACCACTCCTCTCGTCGAACGATTGGAAATCATGCAGCAGGTGGCCGAGGGCCTTCAGTACGCCCACACGAAAGGCGTGACGCACCGTGACATCAAGCCAGCCAACATCATGATATTGGCGGACGGGACCGCCAGGGTGCTGGATTTCTCGGTCGCGCCGGAAGGCTACTTGGTGGGAACGCCAGCCTACATGGCACCGGAGCAGTTCAACAATGGACAGGCCTCGGATATCCTTACCGATGTCTTCAGCTATGGTGCCGTCTACTATGAGTTGCTGACTGGGAAAAGGGCCTTCGACCCGGATTCCAGAGACCGGGCACAGGCATCGGGGTACCGGCCCCCGCCGGTGTCCACGCTGGTGCCGGATTGCCCAACTTGGTTGGACGACGTTATCGCCCGGCTAATGGACCATCGGCGTGACGAGCGTATCGACACTCTGGAGGCGATGCTCCTGTTCACTCGCCCGATCCTCCAGAAGATCAAACAGGAGTATGCCGCCGGGCTGGCTGCGGGCATCGAATCGTTGAAGAATAAGGACGAACGGGATCGGTTGATTGAGCGGGTTTTGCGGCTCGATCCGACCAATCGGGCGGCGATGGGCGCGCGGGGCACAATCCGCGAGGGGCACCGCGAACAGAACAGGAGCCGTGCCAGGGCCTTGACTTCCAGTGCCCAGTCGAAATTCGATCAAGGAGACTTCGTCGAGGCCGAGAAGCTGCTTGAGGAAGCCTTGCTTCTGGATTCGAACACCCCGGAGGCGGAGCGATTGCTGGCATCCGCAAGAGCCAAGGCGGAGGACGGCCGGATGGCCAACTTCCTGCTGGATGAGGTCCTTGACGATATCATTGACGCCGGTCCAAAGGGCTTGATGCCCTTCCAAGTGAAGACGGCGTTCGGAAAACTGACGCGCGCCGTCCATCTCGACCCGAGGTGCAGGGACGCGGGCGAACTGCGGACGATGTTGTTTCCCGTTTATGAGAGCATCCAAAAAGATGAGTTGGACCGCGCCGGAGCCGGGGCAGCGGATCCGCAACAGAACGAGGCGTATCAGGCGCGAATCCGTGAATCGCAGATGCTCCGCAAGCGCGCCAAGACGCGGGCCGACTATGACCTTGCTGAGTCCCTGCTGCGAAATTTGCTCGCGCATGTTCATGATGCCCGCGCACTGCGGGAGCTGAATTCCGTGCTTGGCGACCGGGCGGCGCAAATCGCCTGCGACGCAGCGCTTCAGGATGCGCGCGGTCTCCAGTTTCAAGGCGACCTGAAAGGGGCCAAGCAGGTGCTGGACCGGTTCGCAGAGGAGTATTTCAGGAAGGCGATTGCGGTCCAGAAGGAACGGAACGCATTGGAGGCGGAGATCGCTAAGCTGGAGGCGTGATTTCAGGGAGGAGCACGATGTCGGAAGGCACGGATGAATTAGAATCGAAGGGAAGGATGAGGACATGAAAGTTGGCGATCTGTTTTTGGTGCCACCTGGCTGTATTACGAAGGAAAAATTCATTGCGGGCAAGACAGCAAGGGAGATTGAGCGAATCCTTGGTTTTCATGCCGGAAGATTGTCGCGCGGCATGATCGTGGTCACGCTGCTGGAGTTGCCGGAGTTGAGCCAGTTCGACTTGGCCGGGTATTCCAACCGCCCCACCCACAAGGTGAAACCGGCGCTGGATTTGAACTTGGATATTCTTCGCCGTACCGCCAGATCGGGATGGGCGACGGAGGGGTTCGACCGATTGGCGAAGGTGCTGCCGACGACGCGGCACGATTCCCTACTGGAACTGGACTACCAGTACCCGCCGGGGTTGGGGGTCCCGCAGTGGGTCACGAAAGTTGCACTGCGGGGGCGGGTTGCGGGTATTGTGAATGGGTATCCGGATGGGCGCTATGTGTTGGGTAAAAGCGCCTAAAGTGGTATTGAGCGTGTTCTATCGGCGCTCTCGTTCGACGCGGGAGATTTTCCAGGAATCGGCGAACTTGGAAAGAGTAACACGCAGCTGGTATCTTTTTCCAACCTTGGCACCCAGTGAAACGTCAACGGTCGCCGCGCGACTGCTGGTATCGACCGGGACCGCCACGATGTCCTCCAGCCATTCGTCAAGATAGTCCTGAGCCTGAATGAAGTAGTCGGCCTCCATCCCGTCGGGGCTCTTCATGCGCCGGTCGATCTCGGCGAGTAACCCAGCGGAGAGGAATCTCCGGAGTGTCGGCTGGTCCTGGGAGACCGGGTCTTTGTTCTGCGCGAGTGCTTTTAGATACCAGTGATAGAACTCGCGAACGATTTCCGCAGGCTGAATGGCAAGCGGTGCAGGCTTGCGGGTCTGGGGGGCGCAATCGCCCAAGGCAGTGAGGGCAAGCAGGACGGCGATGGGAGCCAGCCTAATTGAAGAGTGCATTGTCATGGCGGACGGTGTCCTCGAGTCAGACCAGGTTCGAAGTTGCCACAGGCTTGGCGCTGTCCCATAGGATTCTGCCACCGTTGGCTTGGTACCGGAAGACGCTGTATGACGGGCGCTGGGCGCGGTAGCCGGGACCGGGATATAGGCCGTGCATTTGGCGGAAGTCGGATATCCAGATTGTGCCGTTGAACATGGTCATGTGTCCGTGCGGGTGACCAGGAATTGGCTGGATCACTGCCACATCCCCGCGCTTGAAACCACCATGTAGTTGGCCCATGCTGTCAAAGCCCACAGTCCGAAGGCTGGAGCCATAGTTTTTGGCGTCGGCGTGGCGCTGCAAAACCACTCCGCCCGCCTCAATGGCTTTTCGGACGAACTCGGCGCAACGACCGTGGCTGGATTCCAAGGCGTGCGTGTTGAGATAAGCGACAGCCTTGTCGCAATCCCAACCCTTGGGAAGTGCGGGCGCGGACTGGATTGACGTGGCGGGTTTGAATCTGCTGGCTGGGGCAATCACCGGTTTGACCTTCCTAAGCTATGATGTCATCTCGCAGCCAACGACGCTAGCAGGCCAGTTGGGCGAGGTAAGGACTCTGCCAAGCCACTGGTGCAACTTCAAGTCTACCGCAAACTGGCGCCAAATCCGAAGTTAACGTAGGACGTGCCATTCGTTCTCAATCCGCCCCACCAGCATGCGGTAGTCGGTAAATGTAACTCCACTCAGCTCGGTACGAACCATGCCCTTCCAGTCTGTATCGACGCAATCGACCAACCGTCCTCCCGCGCACAACCGAAAGTCGGCCTTCTCGAGATCTAAAGGCACTACGCGCCACTCTGTCGATTCACTTCGGTTGAATACACCGCGGCTGAAGCTCGCAAGCCAAGCGTCTGCGGAGGGCGGATCGTAGCAGCGGGAGAGCTCGGTTAACCGTATGCGCGACTGCTCCAATAGAAATGCTGCGTTCCGTTCCTCGAACGCCCGATGCGTGGCAATCACCAACTCGTTCAGTTCCCGCCGTGTCGCCCCGTCCAACGTCACAACATCCGCTCGCTCCCAAGCCCAACCATGATAAGGCAGGTTCAGCGAAACAGTCGATACAATCCGGCCCGGTGCCGCGCCCCATTCCAGACGCGCCAACTCCTCTCCGCCAACTCCCAGCAACTCCTTCGGGGAGTAGTAGGCCGCCATTCGCAGGAAGCCCTGGCCCTCCGGCGGCAGTGATTGTGTCTCTCTTGTGCGGGATGGGGTGGTGCCATGTCCCACAACCACCTCGACTCGGTTCGGCCCCGCCACCAAGTACTCACTGACCCGTGACGTATGCACTGGCTGCCCATCCGCCCCGAACAAGTCTATGGGGATATCGTTCAGGAATACCTCCGCCTGTGTTTCGTGCCCGCGAATCTCAATGTAGACAACCGGCAGTGCCATCGTTGTAAACCCTCCTCCTCAAACCGTTACTGCACTCAACTCTAGGAAGGCACAGGGGTCTCGACTCCGACGTCGGATTGTGGAAATACTCCCGTCCATAAGTCTTTCCCCTCAAAGATTTCAAAGTCCGGCGTCTCTGTTTGCTTCCACCCTACGTGAAATACTACGGCCTTACCTTTTGTCGCCAGTCGTTTCAGCGTTCCGTCAATGTGTGGGTGTGAGGAAAAGCTGATTTTCAATTCACCCTCGTAGCTGAAGCCACCCGTCACCTGGGCTTGAAATGGTTTGATTTCAAGATCGTTTACACTGACGCAGCACTCGGCGTTCAGTTTACCAGTGCCATCGCCCTTGACCGGGAGCGCATGCTTACCGTCTGTGTTTGCCACGTTAGCCGTAATGCTGACATCCAGCCCCAAGGTGCCCGACACTTTGAGGTCAGCGCAAATATCTACCAAAAATGCACTCAAGTGCGCTTCAATCCCAATTGTCAACGTGAGTGTAAACGCGAGGACAGTCAGCTTGAAATCGAAGACGTAGAACAATTCGCGACCCGCACGGGAGGCCGATATTGCGGTCTTGGCATTCCGCATGCCCCACCGGCCCGTAATGTGGCCCTCGAAGAACTTCAGGTCGAAACTGATACTCCAGCCGACAGTCACCTTGAAACGCCGGATCTCTTCCATTGCCTTATGGAGATCCATGTACATTTTAAGGATCTTATTGATCAGCTTCGTGAGATCGAGTTCGCGACCGTTTTTCGTGAACGAAATCGCCGGACGCAGTTCCAAGTCCTTTTCAAATGACAGACCTGCGGACACCATCAGCGCATCCGGTGTTGCCGCCAAACCCACATCAACCGTCTCAGTGGTCGTCGCCTTGAAGATCCCCATCTTGTTTTCAGTGCGGGAATTCTGGACGCTCACTTGCTGAGAGTAATACTCGGGACCTTTGGTCTCAGATTCCGTCTTCGA
>CAITMP010000288.1 GCA_903893525.1 uncultured Acidobacteriia bacterium
CGCGTTGAGTTCACGCAACCACGACTGGGCGTTCGGGATCACCTCCGCTACAGGTGCGGAAATGCAATAGCTTTGATTGTCTGGAACCGACAGGAGTGCTCCAAAGGTGCGGAACTGGTCCAGTAGCTTTTCGGCATCGGGACCGGCTGGAACCTTGCCAGTGGCATCGCTCCAAACATCAAGAAGCTGCTGGGACAGGAAAGACTCGTCGGCCTTGGCAGGATGGGTCGTCAGCATCATGTAGGCCTTCAGATATCCGAAGTCTCCCGCATGGTCGCCGCCGGATGTGTGGACGAGGCGCAATCGCTTAACCAGCTTGTCCAAGACTGGCGGCAGCAATTGGCTGCGGACCGCGGAACAATACTCCGCCTGGGCGGTAGGAAGCAGCTTGTTGCCCGTGAACAGTCCCCAAGTCATACTTGTTTCGGCACCCGATCGGTATTGAAGCAACAGGCTGGTGGGTTGCCGCAACTTATCCAGCGTTGGAACGAGCAGGGCCTGAGTGGGCGGCTGCACCAAGCCAGCCGCTCCGGCGATCAGACTCTTCTCCAAGTTCCTATTTCGGACGTAGGAGATCGTCAGGGCGATCAGGAGGAAGATGCCGAGCGCGGCCGCCAAGCCCAATGCGAAAGCCCGAACCTTGTCCGTGCGCGAACTGACCGATGTAACCCGATGGGCTGAATGGTCGCCGAGAAGAACTCCCTCAAAAAAAGCCGGAAGAAAAGGCCATTCCGTCATTTCCTTCGGTGAGTCTGGACTTTTCGCTGGAGCGGCAGCGCCCTTGATTTGTTGCGGATTCAGGAAGCTGGTGGCCGTGAGCGAGCCAACGTCGGGCGCATGGACTGCCTGGTTCAGTTCGCGATTATCCGCCGGGTCCGTCGCAACCTTCCGTGTACCCGAAAAATAGAAGCCCCGGAGGAAAGGGCTGGCGTGAAGTTCGCTGGGTTTGGCCAGCTCAAACAGGAACTTGACCAAATTCTTGTTCAGCTTTTGGAACTCGCCCGGAAACTGGTAGGCGGTGAGAAGCTTCGTCTTGTCCTGTTGGCGGTTCAACAATGGCACGCGGCCGTCGCGGAGTGCGGCGGTGATGCCCGACATCTCCCGATTCAGGACGGGAGACATGTACTCGGAATAAAGGCCATCGGTGCTCGGGTTGAAAGGTCGAAATGTAGCCCCGATGCAGCCGGAGGCCAGTGCTGGCTGGAAGGCTGCCTCCCGTGCATGGAGGTCGGAAACAAATTCCGCAAATCCGGGGACGCTATCCAATCGGGTCAAAAGTGCATAGACCGGAACCTGGGTACCCAGAATTGAGGAAATCCGCTCAAGACACTCATTCCACGGTCGGGCAAACGCAACGATGTCGTCCGGAGCCTTGGCCGATGAAACTGCTGTGTGGTCCGCGCAAAATAGGATGCACCGCGACGGCAGGAACCTGCCGGAGGCCGATGTCAGGCCACCTGGAATCAATTCCTTGAGAATTGCCTTGAGCGCTTCTTCAGAATGTGCCAGCGGTTCGGCGATCTCCACAAACAAGGCTTGGCGGCCAAGCCAGATATTCAGCGAGGTCGTCGGAACAGTATCCGAACCCATGTACACCTGCCCGGCCAGTAACTTGCGGTCCAAGCCCGACCGTTCCACAACGCTGGTACGGCCAGCGCGCGAGGGACCGATCACGAGGAAAGCCGGCAAGGATGAAAGTGCTACCCCTTTCATCCTGGGCGAGGTTTTCAGAATCTGCTGGGCGGTCTGAAACAGGCCCCGAATCTGGCCCGCCAAGGCCGGGGCGTCGGACTGGTCACCAGCGGCCGGCTCGGCGGCGTTGGCATCCGCCTTGGCCTTCTGCCGTGCCCGCCACCAAAGAAACGAGGCTGTCGCCAAGCCCGCGATCACGATGACGACGGCCAGCAGAGAGAGGATTGTAGTCAGATTCAGCGTCATGGTGCCCGTTTACCTCGGCATGAAGGTGGCAAGTTCGGTAACGCCGCGGCTCAGGAGCCAGTAGTAAAGCCCTCCAAGCAAGGCGCACCCCGCGAAAACTCCGATACAGCAACTCAGTGCGATGCTGGTGAACCGGTTGGAGGCTTCCGGAGCCTCAATGTCCAACTCCGGCCGCCATGTTCGGGACAGAACAACAGGATCCCCGCCTCCCCGCACGCGGAGAATCTTTTCCACCAGCGGGTCGCGCCATGCACGCACCGGGTCTCCAGAAGAATAGCCGTAGCGGCCCCGGAACCCGAGGGCAAGGCAAAGAAAATAGATTTCGAGCAAATCGATGGTGGACTTGGTTTCCTGTCGGTTGAGCGCCGCGCCGATGTACTCAAAACAGGTTTCGCCTGCATTGAGGGTGTTGTAGAGGTCCAGCATCAGGGGCTTGTGTGCCCAGTCACGGAAATTCGGATTCGAAGAATTGAGGATGGTCTCATCCAGCAGCGCAACCACGGCAAAGGATGTCTGCCTGGTGTCGTCCTGGGAATAGCCAGCCGCTTGCGCGGAGCCCTCGGCGTGTTGCAGGGCTTGGCGGACCTGCGTTCGGAAGACCGCGGAATCACCCAAAGCAACCTTCTTTGACCGTAACCGCGCCACCACTGTCAGAATCTCCTGGTAGCAGGAAGCCAGATTCGGCCCGGATTGCGCCGGCTGGTTCTGATTTGCTGTCGGGCTCATTTTGCCTTCTCCATAACGATGTGCAGCCTCACTTCGGCATCCGGGAAAACGACCGGAACCGCCACCCCGACATTGCTGAAATGCGTGATGGCGTCAAAGAACTTATGCTTGGCGTCAATGCTGAAACAAACTTCATCCGGGCTAACGGGTACCGACGGCGGTGGAACGGGCAGGTAAATCAGTGGTACTCCCGGCATCGCGGCAGCCACCAGACGGACAATCAGGTCGCGTGCCGAGACCTTCATCAGTCGGGGAATGTCCTGAATCAGACGTGTCTCGGCAGCTGCGGACCGAATGGAAAGAACCCAACGTGCGCCTTGAAACCCGCGGGGGTCCTGCACTGCGCCTCCGTGGAACATCGCACCTTTCACGTGTAATACCGCTTCGCCAGGCACGCCATCCAGAGAAGGCTCGAAGGGTTGCAGCGGAATGGTGATGCAGTTGGTGGGAAGACTGACTTCGAGGTGGCTTTGAATGTGCTCGTCCAAGGCATTGAAGCAGTCGGCCAAGGCCAGATGGTCATAATCGGGCAACCGCGTCGGGTCCGATCCGGAAACAAACGTACACAGCGCTCCGCCGAGGCTGGAAAGATCGCGGAACAGTTGCATAGGATGGGGGCTGCGCCCCGTCTTCCACATCCGCAGACACGGAATTGCGGCATTGACTGAATGCAGCAGCCAGAACTCCACAAGCTCATTTGGATCCCCGCGTAGTCCGGATGCTGCGCCACCAAGACGGCGGGCCGTCAACTCGCGGCTCTTCTCGGTCAGAACTTCAAGGAGGCGGTCCAGGAGGTGTCGCAGCCGTGGGCTGGTAGAAACCCGGAGGCACGGTGGCACCCATGTGGGATCGGGGACAAAGTGGCCTTGGCCGTTTCGTTGGATGCGGGCCAGCGGCATGGCAATGTCACCCTCTCCGCATTCGTCCGACACGCAGATGCGCAAATTGGGCTTCAAGGTCACCACCGGCCTGGAGTCCTGCCCCGTATTGAAATCGGCCATCGCTGTGGTGCTACGAACGAAGGGGCGGTCGCCAGCCTCATGGTCCCCGGCCACCCGGGGCTGCCCGATCCGGTGCGCCGGAAGGGCTAGGTAAAGCTGTAGCGGTCTGCCGTCCGCAGGAAACAGGGGAGCAATGGACCTGGATGGCGGAAGATCTTCCTTCTTCGCCAGATCAAATGCGATGCCGCGTCCAGAGGGAGGCTCCTGCCCACGCCCGCCTCCGCGGCCGGGCATGGCACCGCGCAGGTGGTGGAGGCGGAAAATACCATGGATCAGTTCCGCCTCGTCTATTTCCAGGCCAAGGAAGCCGAAGCCGCAAGGCCAAAAAGAGTCAGCCAGGAACTGGACCGAATTCTCAAAGAACCGCGCCTGCGCCTGAAAATGCTGGGGCGCGAGGTACATGCCCTCGGACCAAACGAGC
>CAITMP010000289.1 GCA_903893525.1 uncultured Acidobacteriia bacterium
GAAATACGGTTGCAGTTCCTCCGTTTTGCCTTTGGAATCAATGGTTTGGATGTCTTTCAAAGGTGTGCTGAAGAGCGGTGCAAAGTGTTACATCTGCATGTCTAACCATACATTTGCAGGTTTTCGAGGCCTGTTTCCCACAGAGATTTCCACAGGCCTTGTTGGAAACCCACAGGTCGCGGGGACGGCTCGATGAAGCTCGGCATTGTCGACTGGATCGTGATCGGTGCCTACTTCGCCTTCAACCTGATCATCGGTTTTTACTACAAGAACAAGGCTGGGGCCAGCATTGGCGACTTCTTCCTTTCGGGCCGCAACGTGCCGTGGTGGCTGGCCGGAACCTCGATGGTCGCCACGACTTTCGCCGCCGACACGCCTCTGGTTGTAACAGGACTGGTCGCCCGGAACGGCATCGCGGGCAATTGGCTCTGGTGGAACATGGTCGCGAGCGGAATGCTCACAGTATTCCTGTTCGCCCGGCTCTGGCGGCGCTCCGGCATGACGACCGACATCGAACTGGCCGAACTGCGCTATTCGGGGCCGCCAGCGGCTTTTCTGCGCGGATTCCGGGCGGTCTATCTGGGTGTGGCGATGAACTGCATCGTGCTCGGCTGGGTGAATTTGGCGATGGTCAAGATTCTGGGCTTGGTGTTGGGGATTTCCAAGGCGCAGGCGCTGTGGGTTGTGGTCGGGATGATTGCCTTGACGTCTTTCATCTCGGCACTGTCGGGGTTGTGGGGCGTCCTGGTGACGGATCTTTTCCAGTTTGTCGTCAAAATGGGCATGGTGATTGTGCTGGGGGTGTCCGCTGTCCACGCCGTCGGCGGGATCGAGCAAATGAAGGCGAAGCTGGGTGGGGAGAATTCAGCGTTCCTGAGTTTTGCGCCGGACTTGCACTCGCCTTGGATGCCGGCCGTCACATTTTTTGTCTACATTGCAGTGAATTGGTGGGCCACTTGGTATCCGGGCTCCGAGCCCGGCGGCGGCGGCTATGTCGCCCAGCGCATGTTCAGCGCGAAGGACGAGCGGCATTCGCTGCTGGCCACCCTGTGGTTCAACATCGCCCACTACGCCCTGAGGCCGTGGCCATGGGTGGTGGTCGGGATGGCTTCGGTGATCCTTTACCCGCACTTGGCCGACCCCGAGACCGGGTATGTGCGGGTGATGATCGACTATCTGCCACCCTCGTTGCGCGGTCTGATGGTTGCGGCGTTCGCGGCGGCGTTCATGTCTACCATTGGCACCCAATTGAACTGGGGCGCGAGCTATCTGGTGAACGATTTCTACGCACGATTCTTGAACAAGGGTGCATCGGACCGGCATTATGTGAAGGCGTCGCAAGTGGCCACCGTTGCGCTGACGGTACTTTCGGCCTTTGTCACGTGGCACATGGATTCCATTTCAGGGGCTTGGAAGTTGTTGATCGCGACGGGTGCCGGAACCGGAACCGTTTTGATCCTCCGATGGTACTGGTGGCGGATCAACGCGTGGAGCGAAGTTTCTTCAATGGCGGCGGCGTTCGTCACCTCGATTGCACTGCAGACCGTCTGGCATCTGGACACCGACAAGCCTGAGGAGTTCGCGTACGTCATCCTGATCACGGTGGGCGTGACGACGGTGGTCTGGGTTGCCACCACATTCCTGACCGCACCGGAATCCGACGCAACTTTGCTTGGCTTTTACCGCCGCGTGCGTCCCTCGCCCGCCGGCTGGCGGCCGGTGGCCCGAATGGCACCCGAGGTCAAAGGTTCCGACGATTTGGCTTGGAACCTGTTCGACTGGCTTTGCGGCTGCGTGCTGATTTACGGGTCGCTGTTCGGGATCGGTAAGATTGTTTTAGCCGAATACTCCCAAGCCGCACCGTTTCTGATTGCGGCCGTGGTTGCCGGTTGCGCCATCTATTGGGACCTGTCGCGGCGCGGCTGGTCGTCCGTTTTGGAGTAATTTGCCTTGAAGAAGCTGATTCCCGTATTTCTCGCCGCCGTCGCAGCCTTGGCCCAGGCCCCCAAGCCTGAAGCAACCAAGCCCGAGGTATTGGCTCCGTATTTCCCCACTCCGCTCACTGTTGTGGAGCAGATGCTCGACCTCGCCAAGCTCAAGCCCGGCGAGAGAATCTTTGACCTTGGCAGCGGCGACGGCCGGATCATTTTTATGGCTGCGCAGCGGTTCCGGGCCGACGCGGTCGGCGTCGAATTGGATACGGACCTGGTGGCGTCGAGCCAGGCCAAAATCCGCCAATTGGGCCTGACGCAGTCGGCACGGATCATCCTTGGAGATATCCTGACGCAGGATTATTCGTCGGCGGATGTGGTCGCGATTTACCTACTGCCTGATTCGCTGGTGAAGGTTCGGCCGATCCTGGAAAAGCAGCTGAAAAAAGGGACCCGTGTGGTTGCCCACGATTTCGGCATCGCCGGCTGGGTTCCTACAAAGACCGTTACGATTCCCGATGACGGTGAAGGGCGAAGCCATACGCTGATGTTGTACATCCGATAGCGCATATGCGAATCGGCATCACCTGCTATCCGACCTACGGTGGCAGCGGCATCGTCGCCACGGAACTGGGGCTGGAGCTGGCCAACCGCGGGCACGACGTCCACTTCATCACCTACGCCAATCCGATCCGGCTGGATCCCTACATTCCACGCATCCACTACCACGAGGTGGAGGTGTCGAACTACCCCCTTTTCCAGTACCCGCCCTACTGTCTCGCGCTGGCGTCCCGGATGGCGGAGGTGGCGGAAAACTACAAACTCGACCTGCTGCACGTCCACTACGCGATTCCGCATTCCATGTCGGCGTACATGGCCAAGCAAATGCTGGCAGCAAAAAGGCGGCTGCCATTCGTGACGACTCTGCATGGGACCGACATTACGCTGGTCGGCATGGACCCGTCCTACTTCGGGATCACGAAGTTTTCAATCGAACAATCGGACGGGGTGACGTCGATCAGCGAGGACTTGCGCCGCCACACCGTCGACACGTTCAGAGTGGAAAATGAGATCCGGGTGATGCACAATTTCGTGAATTGCGAGACCTACGCGCCGGATCCCGAAAAGCAGGGACGGTCGCGTTTCGCCGGGGAAGGGCAGAAATTGCTGATCCACCTCTCGAATTTCCGTCCGGTGAAGCGGGTGTTGGATTGTATCCGGATTTTAGCCGAAGTCCGCAAGCATGAGGACGCGAGGCTGCTGATGGTGGGCGACGGGCCGGACCGGACACAGGCGGAACACTTGGCGTCGCAGCTGGGTGTTGCAGACCATGTGGAGTTTCTGGGCAAGCAGAACAATGTTCAGCGGCTGATCCGGATTGCGGATGTGCTGCTGATGCCGAGCGAAATGGAGTCGTTCGGGCTGGCCGGGTTGGAAGCCATGGCTTGCGGGGTTCCGGTGGTGGGGACCCGCGTTGGCGGTGTTCCCGAATTGATCACGCCGGGCGTCGACGGGTTTTTGGAGGCGGTTGGGGATGTGTCGGGCCAGACGGCGCGTGTTCTGGAGATTGTGGAGAATCCTGATGTTCAGCATCGAATGTCAGCGGCAGCCCGGCGGACGGCGGAAACGCGGTTTGCCACGGAGCGCATTATTCCGATGTACGAGAGGTACTACGCCGAGGTTCTTGGGCGGTGAGGAGGGTGCTTCTGGAATTCGCTACACTGAAACTGAATGTTACCCGTAGTTCAACATCCGCTCATTTCGCGTGTCACCGTTGACCCAAATGTCCGATTCGGAAAGGCTTGCATCCGGGGTCATCGTATCGCTGTTGAGGAGGTGCTTGGTTGGCTCTCCAACGGAGCAACCCAGCAGGAGATCTTGGCCGACTATCCGCAACTGGAAGCTGAGGATTTTCTTGCGATCTACGCCTACGCAGCCGAGTTGGCTTCGATGAACCGACTAGTCTCC
>CAITMP010000290.1 GCA_903893525.1 uncultured Acidobacteriia bacterium
AGAAATGTCTTGGGCGGGCGGGTTACGGTAAGACCGCCAAGTGCAACAGGTGCCTCGTCACGCGCCGCCTCCTTGGCATTTTTGGGGGCAGGTTGCAGCTTGAGCCTTTGGACCACAGGCCGGAGAACCGAGTCGGACGTAACCAAGCGCATCTGCGTGGTCAGAAACGTGTCGGTATCCGCAGCACCCATGTTGCGGCTCGCAGCATTCGACTCCTGACCGACAACGCCGCTTGGGGCCAATCGGTCGACGTCGATTGTCGCGGTAGCTTCGTAGAGTGGAGTCAGACGTGAGGCAACGGCTATTGCGGAGGCGACCGAAATGCCAACAAACAGCAACAGCCTCCACTTGTGTCGGCTCAACATCCACAGGTAGTGGGAGAGCGGGAGGTTTGTGGATTCAGGCTCCTGCTCTGGACCGGGCGCTTGGTAGAAACCAAACCGTTCCATCGGGGCCAAGGATTGTTGGCCGGACTCGGGCGATTGAACTGCGAGCGCTTTTTTTTCGTTGGACATCAAGTTTTATTTCCGTCAGACGCGGTTCTGCGGACTGTACAATTAGCTCCAGTCTATAAATTAGCAGATTCCTACCGAGGAAGTGTTTTGAGGAAGAGGGATGTTGCATCGAGCCTCATCCCCCCGGTCAAAAATACGGCTTCAGGCCTGCGATGCCGCAAGCGCCTGGTCGAAGTCCGCAATGATGTCCGCGATGTCCTCGATGCCAACCGAGACCCGGATGTACTCGGGCTGGACGCCGGCCGAAGCCTGTTCCGCCGGGGTCAACTGCTGGTGTGTCGTGGATGCCGGATGGATCACCAACGTCTTGGCATCCCCGAGGTTCGCCAAGTGGCTTGCCAACTTCACATTGTTGATGAATTTGACGCCTGCCGCCGCGCCACCCTTGACGCCGAACCCCACAATGGCACCGGGACCGCCGGGCACATACTTCTTGGCGTTTTCGTAATGCGGATGGCCGGGAAGACCAGCATAGTTCACCCAATCCACGGACGGATGGTTCGCCAGCCACTCGGCCAACGCCAAAGCATTCGACGTGTGGCGCGGCATCCGCAAATGCAGGGTTTCGATCCCCATCAAGAAGAGGAAGGACGCGAACGGGCTCATGGCGGCACCGGTGTCGCGCAACCAGTGCGTACGCATGTAGATGATGTAGGCGATGTTCCCAATCGGCTTCAGCGCTTCGGTGAAAACGACACCGTGGTACGAGGGGTCGGGCTCCGTAAACTCCGGCCATTTGGTGGGGTTGTCCGCCCACTGGAATTTGCCGCTGTCCACCACCAGACCGCCAACATGGACGCCGTGTCCGCCGAGGAACTTGGTGGCCGAATAGATCGTCACGTCCACTCCGTGCTCGAAGGGCTTGAACAGCGCTGGCGTCAGCACCGTGTTGTCCATCAAAACCGGTAGGCCGTGGGCGTGGGCGGTGTCGGAAATAACCTGGAAATCCGGCACGTCGTTCTTCGGATTGCCGATGGACTCGAGGTACACCAATCGCGTCTTGTCGTCGACAAGGGCATTGATCTCCTCGGGATGGTCCGGATTGAAGAAACGGACTTCAATCCCCAGCTGCCGCAACGTCTGGGTGAACAGCGTGTAAGTCCCACCGTACAGGCTGGTGGAGGAGATGATGTTCTGGCCGGAATGGGCGATAGTCAAAATCGCGGCGGTCACCGCGGCCGACCCGCTCGCGAAAGCCAAGGCCGCAGCCCCGCCCTCAAGTGCCGCGATACGCTTTTCAAGCACATCGTTGGTCGGGTTCATGATTCGGGAATAAATAAACCCGAACTCCTTGAGAGCAAAGAGGTTGGCCGCGTGGTCGGTATCGTGGAACACGAAGCTGGTGGTGCTGTAGATGGGCACCGCACGGGCACCCGTCGTGGGGTCCGGCTCCTGTCCGGCGTGCAGTGCGAGTGTGCCGAGTCGGCGTTGGGCGGAATCTGACATTTCCTGCATCATACGACACGCGGCATACGTATGAGAAACTGACGGCTGAACTATGGTGAAGGCATGCTTGTTCGTGGCGATCTGCGGCATCTGCGGGCTCAACCCGCCGCCCCTGCATGCCCAATTGCCCACAGGCCCGGAAACATTGAAGTACGCGGTGGAATGGAGGCTGGTCCCAGCCGGGACCGCGAGGTTGAGCTTCGCGCCCTTGGCCAAGACAGGCAATTCCCCATCGCAGCCAGTCAGCGAGGTCCGATTTCATCTGGAATCGGTCGGCCTTGTCTCGCGGCTGTTCCGGGTTGAGGACGACTACACCGCCATGCTCGGCCAGAACCTGTGCGCCCAGAGCGAACTGTTAACCGCGCGGGAGGGCAACCGCAACAAGGAAACCCGTGTCCTGTTCGACCCCCAGGCCCGGAGGGCGACCTGGACGGAGAGGGATCTGGCGAAAAACTCCACGTCTGTCAAGGACGTGGAAATTCCCGCCTGTGTACACGACCTGATCGGTGGCCTGATGCTGCTCCGGACACTTCGACTGGAGCCCGGCAAGACCGCCCAGATTCCCCTCAGCGACGGCAAGAAATTTGTCCAAGCGCGCGTGGAGGCACAGGAGCGCGAGGATCTAAAAACAGAGCTCGGTGTGCTCAAGACCATCAAGTACGAGCTGTTTCTTTTTAACAACGTGCTCTACAAGCGCCCCGGCCACTTGCACATCTGGCTGACCGACGACGAAAAGCGGACTCCGGTCCAGCTGCAAGCGCGCATGCAGTTCACCATCGGAACCATCACGTTCCGCATTCAGAAACCAGCGGAGACACCCCAACCATGAAGAGCCTAGCCTCCAGTTTCCTCGCCCTTGCCCTGTTGGCAAGCGCCCAGACCGCCCCAAAACCCGCCAATCCGCTGCTCAATGCCAAGGATGCCATCGAGCTGGCGACCAAGCTCACCCAATTGATGGAATCAACCGCAACCGCCATCCCGGGCCTGCCGGCTGCCACGGAATCCCTGCGGCACAGCGCGGAGGAAACAGCGACGGCGATCAAGGTCAAACCCGCCGATACCGTCCTGACATACCGGTTGCTGGGCCAAGTCCGCGCCTATGAGGCACTGACCCGCGCACTTGCATCCCCGGCACCACTACCCTCCGTCGCCGCCGACCAGTTTGCGCAGTTCCGCGAAGCCAGTTTCAAGCTGCAGGCCCATTTCGATGCATTGCTGGAATCCTCGGTCCGGACCCAGGCAACACGTGACGCCGACCCCAACACCCTGAAGCGATACGCCCCGGCCAACGCGACCCTCACCCCCAATCCCAGGCTGCCGCGCGTTGTATTCTACGGCGACTCCATCACCGACGGCTGGCGGTTGAACGAGTACTTTACAGGCCGTGACTTCGTCAACCGGGGCATCAGCGGGCAGACAACCACCCAGCTGCTTGGCCGGTTCCAGCAGGATGTGGTGGCGATTCATCCGCGCGTGGTGATTATCCTGATTGGCATCAACGACATAGCCAGGGGAATGGCTGCCGGAGCCATCACGGACAATTTGGCCAGCATGGGAGACTTGGCAAAGGCCCATGGAATCACCCCGATATTTTGCACGATTCTTCCGGTAAGTGATTACCACAAGGACGTGGACCCGCGTTACGAAGTGGCGAAATTCCGTCCGCCATCGGTGGTCCTGCAAGTAAACGCGTGGCTCAAGGACTATGCCAAGCGGGAGGGATTCGCCTTGGTTGACTACTACGCGGCGGTGGCGGATGCTTCCGGCCAGCTGCCTGCGGACATGGGCGACGACGGCCTGCATCCGAACGCTAAGGGATACAGGGTCATGGCCCCGTTGGCACTGGCCGCCATCGACAAAGTCCTTGCGGGTGCGCCGGCGTCCGCTCCAGCGGCGGAGCAGAAGCGCAGGTCGGGGAAGTAACACAGGTCAAGGGTCCCGCGTTCGTTCCGAGACGATTGTGACCTGCAGGTCGCGAATCTGGTTGACCAAGCCGGTCAGCTTCGGGGTGAAGCGGCTGACCATGATTTGGGTGGCTCCGCGGGCCCGGGCGTAGGAGGCAAAGGCCCTCGGGGGATCCACGCCCGGCAGGGCGCGGGCTTCGATCCGCAAATTCGCGCAGAAGGCCAGATACTGGCTCACCCTTTCCGCATCGGACTCGGCGTAGGCAGCAATACAGGGGCATCCCAAATAGTTCGCCACCCGGCGACCGCGCCGGATGAGCATCGCGGTGGCGGGGTGGGGCGTGAGCCATAGAAGAATGCATTCCGTGGTGGTGGAAACTGCAGTTGGTTCCTCGACCCGTTTTTCCTCCACCTGGTGCGCCGTCTGCCGCAGGGCCAACTCCCGCAAAGCGGAGAGGTTGCCCTCATTGAAAAAGTTTTCCATGGCCTGGCGGGCCTTCTCGGGGGAATAGACAACACCCCGTTCCATCCGGTGCAGCAGGGCGCGCGGGGTGACATCCACCATGACCACTTCGGAGGCTTCGTCGAGCAGCCAGTCGGGTATGGTCTCACGCACACGGATTCCGGTGACATGCCAGACCTGGTCATTCAGGCTTTCGATGTGCTGGACGTTGAGGCTGGTAAGAACATCGATGCCGGATTCCAGAATCAGAACGACGTCCTCCCAGCGCTTTTTTCGCTGGGAACCCGGAATATTGGTATGGGCAAACTCGTCCACGACCGCAACCTTCGGGTTGCGGGCAATGACTGCGTCGGTATCCATGTCTTCGAGGGTGGTCCCCCGGTATTCCAAGCGGAGGCGGGGAACGAACTCCAGACCTTCGGTCCGCGCGATCGTTTCGACGCGGGCATGGGGCTCGAAATAGCCGATCACAACATCGACACCCCTAGCCTTCAGTTCCTGCGCCTCGGTGAGCATCTGGTAGGTCTTGCCGGTCCCGGCAGCGTAGCCAAGGAAAATTTTCAGTTTGCCGTTGGTCATGGGCGTTGGTGCGGGAAAAGGCGCACGTCCATTCCTTCCGACGCCTGGATGAGCCGGTCGATATTGCTGGTGGCCCAGAAGCGCCACCGTGGTTGCCGGGTGTGCCCGGCAAAAAGTTGGGTTACGCGGTGTTCGCGGGCGAATTGGATGATCGCGCCGATCGGATCGGCGGCGGGAGGCAGCACGTGAACCTCGGCGTCCATGCGGCGGGCGTAATCCAAATAGCCTTGAAGTCTTTCCTCGGCGTCCCGGTTGAGATCCGGCTGCAGGACGGCGACCGCAAGCAGCTGGCCGTGGAACCGTTTGGCCGAGCGGGACGCACTGTCCAGCATCGAACGTGCGTCGCCGCCGGGAGTGATGCAAACAAGAACGCGCTCCTGGGTGCCCCATCCCTGATGGATGCCGTGGTCGTCCATGTAGCGCTGGAGCTGGTTTTCGACAACATCGGCCGCGACCAGCAGGGCGAGTTCCCGCAGTTCCGAGACTTGGCCGGAGGGCAGGGTTGAGCCGTCCTGCGGGACGTCCACAAGCACAATCTCGTCCGCGGACTGGATGAAGGACAGCGGAACCGAGTCCGCCGCCCGGCGACCTGTGATGTTTTCGACTGCGTCCTGGTATTCGGCGATGTGCTGGAGATTCAGGGCTCCGATTACGTTGATGCCGAGGGTAGTCAGCGCAAGCGCGTCCTCCCAGCGGTGCCCCCGCGGCGAGCCTTCCGGGTTCCGGTGGGCGATTTGGTCGAACACGCAAATTTCCGGCCTGCGGGCGGAGATCTCCTGAATGGGGAGGCTCGGAATTGGTGCCACCCGCGTGTTGTCCGTTCCCCAGTTGGCGACAACGACGTCCTGACCCCGGCTCCTTCGGCGCTGCGCTTCGTCGAACATCCGGTCGGACTTGCCCACATTCGGGGCATATCCCAGGAAGAGCTTCAAACGTCCGCGCGCGGCGAGACGCTCCTGCGACTCGATCTGCCGCAGGAGTTCGTCGGGACTGGGCCTTCCCTGTGTCATTTCCCATCCAGCGCCAAATTAAGCTTCAGGACATTGACGCGGGGTTCCCCCAGAAATCCCAGGTCCCGGCTTTCGATATGGGCGGAAACGATAGCCCGGACCGCGTCGGGCGAGATGTTGCGGGCGGCGGCAACGCGGCCGACCTGGGCGTAGGCGGTGGCGGGCGAAATTTCCGGATCGAGGCCGCTGGCCGAGGTGGTGATGGCATCGGCCGGGATGGCACCGGTGAATGCGTTGTCGGACCGGAACGAGGCCGCATCCTTGGACAGCCGGTCGGCCAACGCGGAGTTCGTCGGTCCGAGATTCGTGCCGCCGGAGTTCGCAGCATCGTAGCCGTTGCCCGCAGCGGAGGGGCGCGGGTGGAAGTACTCGGGCTTGGCGAAATTCTGGCCAATCAGGGCGGAGCCTATGACCCTGCCATTGCGTTCGATCAAGCTGCCGTTGGCCTTTTCGCGGAACAGCGCCTGGGCTGCTCCGGTGATGGCCAACGGGTAGAGAATGCCGGTCAACAGGGTGAAGACGAATGTGATCAGGATTGCCGGTTTCAGTTCGGAGAGCATGGTATTTTCCTTTTTCCTATGCAAGGTGCAGGGCGGCCAGCAGTTTGTCGATGAGCCAGATTCCGGGGAACGGCACCAATACGCCGCCCAAGCCGTACACCAGCAGGTTGCGCCTTAAGAGCGCTCCGGCGGAGAGCGCCCGGTACGCCACGCCGCGGAGGGCGAGTGGGACCAAGGCGATGATGATCAATGCGTTGAAGATGACTGCGGAAAGGATCGCGCTTTCCGGTGTGTGGAGTCCCATGATGTTGAGTTTGCCGAGTTGCGGGTATGTGACTGTGAAGAGCGCCGGGATGATGGCGAAGTACTTGGCCACATCGTTGGCGATGGAGAAGGTGGTCAGGGCACCGCGCGTGATCAGGAGCTGCTTGCCGATGGCGACGACTTCGATCAGCTTCGTCGGGTTGCTGTCCAGATCGACCATGTTGCCAGCTTCGCGGGCGGCCACGGTACCGGAATTCATGGCCAGCCCGACGTCTGCCTGGGCGAGCGCGGGGGCGTCGTTTGTGCCGTCGCCCGTCATGGCAACCAAGCGACCGCCTGCCTGCTCCTTGCGGATCAAGTCGAGTTTGTCCTTGGGAGTTGCCTGGGCGAGGAAGTCGTCCACACCGGCCTCGGCGGCAATTGCGGCGGCGGTGAGCGGATTGTCGCCGGTAATCATGACGGTGCGGATGCCCATCTGGCGGAGCTGGGCGAATCGCTCCTTCATGCCGCCTTTGACAATGTCCTTCAGATGGACGACACCGAGCACACGGGCATCCTCGGATACGACCAATGGGGTACCGCCGCTGCGGGAGATGCCGTCGGAGGCGCTGTCGACCGCTGGAGGGAAGGTTCCACCAAGCGACACAATGTGGTTGCGGATGGAGCCGGTGGCACCCTTGCGGATCGCGTGGCCTTCGAAATCGATGCCGCTCATCCGGGTTTGGGCCGTGAATGGAATGAACTCGGCGGCGCTCAGGTCGTGGACCTGATCGGCGATGTCCCGCCCGCGCAGGCCATATCTATCCTTTGCCAGCACCACACTGCTGCGGCCCTCCGGGGTCTCGTCGGCAAGGCTGGAGAGCTGTGCCGCGGATGCCATTTCGGCCTCCGACACACCGGGTGCCGGGATGAATTCGACCGCTTGCCGGTTCCCGAGGGTAATGGTGCCGGTCTTGTCCAGAAGCAAGGTATTGACATCGCCGGCCGCCTCAACCGCCTTGCCGCTCATGGCGAGAACGTTGTGCTGCATCACGCGGTCCATTCCTGCGATGCCGATGGCGGAAAGGAGGCCGCCGATGGTGGTGGGAATCAGGCACACCAGCAAGGAAACCAGAACGATCACGCTGGGGATGCTGCCCGACTTGGCCTGTGCGGCGCTGAACTGGGCGAACGGCGCCAGCGTCATCACGGCGAACATGAAAATCAAGGTTAGGCCGGCGATCAGGATGTTCAGGGCTATCTCGTTCGGTGTCTTCTGGCGTTGGGCACCTTCGACGAGGGCAATCATCCGGTCGAGGAACGTTTCGCCGGGGTTGGAGGTGATCCGGACCTTGATGTAGTCGGAAAGCACCTTGGTGCCGCCGGTGACGGCGCTCCGGTCCCCACCGGACTCCCGTATTACGGGGGCACTTTCGCCGGTGATTACGGATTCATCCACGCTGGCGATTCCTTCCATGACTTCGCCGTCCCCGGGAATCACATCGTTCGGCTCGCACAGGCAGATGTCGTCCTTGCGCAGGGACGAGGACGGAACAATCTGGACTTTGCCGTCGGCTGTGAGCTTCTTGGCGTCGGAATCGGACTTGGTCTTCCGGAGGCTGTCGGCTTGCGCCTTTCCACGGCCTTCGGCCATTGCCTCGGCGAAATTGGCGAAAAGGACGGTAAACCACAGCCACGCGGCAATCTGCGTTTCGAAGAGCGTGCCATGCGAGCCGCCAAATGCGGTTCTCAGTGCCAGCCCGGAAACAAGGATGGCCCCCACTTCGACAACGAGCATCACCGGATTTTTGGCCAGGGTGCGTGGATTGAGTTTGACGAACGAATCCAAGATGGCCCGTTTTGCGAGGGGCGGGTCGAACAAAGGTCTGGGTGTTTGTATGGACATTTTCGTTTCCTTACTTGCATCAAGTGCGGCTACTGGATCAAGTGCTCGACAATTGGCCCGAGCGAGAGGGCCGGGAAGTAGGTGAGTGCTCCGACGATGATCACGACACCCGCCAGGAGTCCGACAAACAGGGGTCCGTGGGTGGGGAAGGTTCCAGCCGAGACCGGAATTTGCTTCTTGGCTGCGAGGGATCCCGCGATTGCCAGCAATGGGAGCAACATCAGGAAGCGCCCGGCCAGCATGGCGATTCCGAGGGTCAGGTTGTACCAGGGCGTGTTCGCGTTCAGACCTGCGAAGGCGCTGCCGTTGTTGCCTGTGGCGCTGGCATAGGCGTAAAGGATCTCCGAGAACCCGTGCGCGCCGGGATTGTTGATGTTGGCGGCTGCGGGACCGGGCGAATTCCAGTAACCGGCCTTGGCGAAATCGGCCACGGCGGACCCGGCGGCGAAGAACAGGACACTCGCGGCAAGGACCAGCATGGCCAGCATCGCCATCTTGACTTCCTTCTGCTCAATCTTCTTGCCGAGATATTCCGGGGTCCGGCCCACCATCAGCCCCGCGATGAACACGGCGAGAATCGCGAACATCAACATACCGTAGAGGCCGGAACCGACTCCTCCGAAGACAACCTCCCCGAGTTCGATGTTGAAGAGGGGGACCAGGCCGCCCAGGGGGGTGAAGCTGTCGTGCCAGGAGTTGATCGCGCCGCAACTGGCATCGGTGGTGACGGTGGCGAAGAGGGCGGAATCGGCGATGCCGAAACGTGTCTCCTTGCCCTCCATGTTGCCTCCGGACTGGACACCCGAAGATTCATCCGAGGTGGCCGATGTCTCGATGCCTGCTTTTGCCAGCATCGGAGTCCCATTCTGCTCGAAGTGGTATGCGGCAAGAACTCCGCCAAACCAGAGGAGGGTCATTGTGGCGAAGAGGGCCCAGCCCTGGCGGGTGTCGCGCACCATCTTCCCGAAGGTGTAGGTGAGAGCGCCGGGGATCAGGAAGATCAGGAATGTCTGGAACATGTTGGTGAGTGGCGTCGGGTTCTCGAACGGGTGGGCGGAGTTGGCGTTGAAGAAGCCGCCGCCGTTGGTGCCCAGCATCTTGATGGCTTCCTGCGATGCCACCGGCCCTTGCGCGATCAGTTGTGTGGCACCTTCGAGCGTGTGGGCGGGTGTGTACTGGTTCAGGTTTTGGATCACACCCTGGGAGCACAGGAAGAGCGCCGAGACGATGGAAAGCGGCAGGAGAATGTACAGGGTCGCCCGGGTCAGGTCCGCCCAGAAGTTCCCGATGCCGGAGGCCGAGTTGCGGGAGAAACCGCGAACCATCGCCACGGCAACCGCAAGTCCAGCGGCGGCGGACAGGAAATTGTGGACCGTGAGACCCGCCATCTGCACGAAGTAGCTGAGAGTGGTTTCCGGGACATAACTTTGCCAGTTGGTGTTGCTGGCAAAACTGACGGCCGTGTTGAAGGCGAGGTCCGGGCTGACATTGTTCTGGCTGAAGGCCCGGGGGTTGAACGGGAGCCAGATTTGGAGCCGCTGCATGGCGTACAGCAGGAGGGCGCTGAAGCCGCTGAAAGCAAGCAGCGCGGCGGCGTAGCGTGTCCAGTTCTGGTCCCCGGGCTGCCCGGTCGCATCCAGTTTGACGCCGCAAAGGCGGTACACGAGGCGTTCGAGCGGGCCCAGAACAGGGGAGAGGAAGTTTCGCCGCCCCTCCATCACTGTGGCGATGAAAGTGCCCAGAGGCTTGGCGCACAAGGCGACAAGCAGGATGAAGCAGCTGATTTGGAGCCATCCGTTGACGGTCATGGTTAGAATTTCTCCGGTTTCAGGAGTGCGTAGAGCAGATAACAGCACAGCGCGATGGCGGTAATTCCGGCAATCCAGTAGTCCATTTTTTGTCCTTTAGAGCTTGTCGCAGGCCTTGGTGAAAAGCCAAGCTGCGGCGAAAAAGCCGACGATGAGAAGTGCGTAGACGATATCGGGCATGGTGCAGTCCTTTTTGGGTCAACAGGGGATGAGCACGACCGAGTAGCCTTCGGCCGTGAGAGCCTTGGCCAAGCGCTCCTCTCGTGTCTTCCAGAGGTTTGGCCTCCAAATTCGGCCGGCACTCGCGAGCACGACCAACGAGCGCTTGGTGATGGCTTGGCGTAGGCAGACATCGAAGTCGCGGGCATACCGGATCTCGCGGACAACGTGGATGTCCAGAGCATCGAGTTCCCGCAGCTGGTCTTCGAGGAAGCCGTCGGCGATTGGGGACTGGTCCATTTGCAGGGGAAATGGGACCAGTTGGATTTTCAGCAGCCGGATGGTGGTGTCGAGTCCGGTCCCGAGCCTGCCAGCGGCGGCAATCGCGGCCTTGGCGCTGGCGATGGACGTGACGGGAACAACGATCTCCAGCCTTGGACGCCTTTCCCGCGTCTCCGGGGTTACGGGGCCGGAACCGGCCAAGTGTGTCGCAGTCTTCATTTCATACCGCTCCGTTCAATAGAAGGGTAAGGTTGAAGGCGTAAGAAAGCCGTAAGAAGTTCGTTGGGAGTTTGTGGAGGCGACGTTAGACAAGGCGGTGGGTCCCGAAGTGGTTTTCGCGACGGCGGGCGCGCCAGCAGCCCAGGGCTACGGCGATGACGAGGTCGTCGTGTTCGCCGCAGGCGTCGGCTCCGATGCGGACCCGGCCTGAATTGCGGGTGGCCATGCGGACGTCCGCCAGTTCGCGGACGAGGGAACCGCATTGCTTGAGGCTTTTGGCGATGCGGAGTTGGCCCAGTTCGAGGTGGACCTGGAGGCCGGAGATTAGGTCCTGCTTGGGCACGGAGTATTCGTAGCCGTTGGTGGATTCGTGCTCCCCGGCTGTGATGGTGACGGCGGAGAGATCGCAGCCCAGTTGGCAACGCCGGAGCATGTCGACGACTGGACCGCCGACGCCTGTTGCGTCGACCGCGAGGGCGCTGCGTCCACGGAGTTCGTCGGATTGGAGCAGGTTCCGGACGGCGGCGACGAGGACGGTGTAGGGCGTGCCGAGGGGTATCCGTTCGAGAAGGACCACGTTGAGGGAGTTCATGGTGGAGCCGGTGTAGGCGGAATGGTGGTCGATGCGTTCGATGACGGCTAGGGCGGCGTGGTCGCGGCGCTTGCCTAGGTCCAGGCCTATGTTGTATTGCATATGGTTTTTCCTTTCTTGTTAGGGGTGTTCGGTTATGGCCGCCTGAAAGGCGGCTGCAGGCAAGAATGCCTGCCCCACCAGCGGGCTTCCTGCGAGCTGACATTGCTTTCAAGCAAGTTCGGTTAGGCGTGGGGGCATAGGTTCAGGGTTGCCTTCAGGGGTTTTATCGTTGGGTCGATGGCGGCCTCGATGAGGTCGCGGGCGAAGACCGAGGTGCCGTTGTCGACGAATTCGGCGAGGTATTCCTGCCGGAACCACATCGGGGCCATGTTGCGGCGTTCCCGTTCGAGGAATTTTGGCGCTATGCGGGGGCATTCGGTGGCCGGGGCGGAGATCCGCTCCCAGTCGTCGCCTCCCAGCTCCCACGCTTCATAGAAGAACCCCCGGCGTCCGCACGGGGAACTCATCAACCACAATTTGCCGCAGAAGTTGTCCTCGGAGGTGGCGTCGCCCCCGGCTGCGAGGGTGGGGCGGAGGGCGTAGTAGATGGAATCGTCCAGGCGGGAGGCCTCGTCGATGAGGAGGAGCGAGGCACCGGAGTAGCCCCGGACGGTTTCCTCGTTCCCCGGGAGGCCCACGATGGTGGAGTCGTTGGGGAGGAGGATGGAGGGGGTGTCGCCGCCGTCCTTTTTGAATTTGATGCCGAGTTGGCGGAACATGCGGGCGGCCTTGCGGATGAGGAGGCGGCTTTGGCGTTCGGACGGGCTGGCCACGACGACGAGGCTGCCGGGCCGGGTGAGGG
>CAITMP010000291.1 GCA_903893525.1 uncultured Acidobacteriia bacterium
CGGCTATTTCGTCACCTCCAAGATTCTATTCGCGGCGCACTATGGGGTGCCCCAAGAGCGTTGGAGGTTAATCATTCTGGGTTCCAAGGCGGCGCCAATCTCCCACCCGGCACCAACGCACTATGCTACGGGCCGGGCCAACTTTCGTGGCGGCGGCACCTTGACCTTCGCGTTGGACCAATCCGATGAATCCCGCCTGCTGCCCGCAGTTACGGTGGGAGACGCCGTGAGCGACCTTCCCCGGCTGGGGATCGGTGAAGGAGCCGAAACAGTCGGCTACACGTGCGATCCCAGAAGTGACTATGCGCGACGGATGCGGAACCCGGAAGGTATTACTTACAACCACTTCGGCGCCCGAATCTCCAAACTGAACATTGAGCGGATGAAGCACGTAAAGCCCGGCGGATCCTGGAGGGACATCCCGCATGAACTCTTGCCCCAAGGCATGCAGCGGGCGAGGAAATCCGACCATACCAAGCGCTATGGCAGATTGAAGCTGGATGGCTTGGCGGGAACGGTGATGACAAAGTGCGACCCCCACTGGGGTACCGTTTTTCTTCCGGACCAGGATCGGACGTTGACGGTACGCGAGGCCGCCCGCTTCCAAAGTTTTCCCGACAGATATAGGTTTCTAGGACCGCGTGTTTCCCAATACGAGCAAGTTGGGAACGCCGTTCCGGTTCTGCTGGCCAAGGCGATTGGTGTCCGGCTCAGAGCCCACTTGGAGGAATCGGAATTGGGTTCCGCTCCGCTGCCAATGATCGCGCACGGCTAAATATCGGCCAAAATGGCGACAATCATCAAAGACAAAACTCCGCGGTTCGGGATTGGCGAATGGTTTGGCAAGGTCCTGACGGGTCTGGACGCTGTCGAGCGCCGGTATTACGCAGCTGAAACCCTGCGTGAGAAACGCCTTCGCGATTCGCAGCCCTGTCCGTTCCAAGCCCTCAAGCAAGACCCGAAATGCACAAAGGAGGGCGGAGTTTGCTCCCTGCGTCTGTACGCCCATGCCACGCATCCAGAGACTGGTCGCGCCGTCGGCGAGCCAATCCATGGGCAGCAAGGAGAACTTCGGGCGACATGCCCCTACCGGTTCCACGAACGCCGCGAAGTTTTCAAGTGGGTCGGGGAGACGATTCTGGGCGACAGCAATCCCGGACTGATCGGCGAGGTGGGGTTCCTCGAAGCCGGCGCCACCACCGATGCCGACGGAGGAGATGACGTCGGGCGCATCGACATGGTCCTCGTCAAAAGCAACCAAGCCACGGGCAACCAATCGTCAGGTGTACCGCTTGCCGACATCGCAATGGAATGGTGTGCGCTGGAAATTCAAGCCGTGTATTTTTCCGGCGACGCAATGAAGGGTGAATTCAAGGCGCTGGCGGATGAGTCGGTCGATTGGGTTGTCTTTCCAAGCGGCAGGCGGAGGCCGGACTACCGAAGCAGTGCCCCCAAGCGCCTCATGCCGCAACTCCAAATCAAAGTTCCCACGCTGAGGCGCTGGGGACGAAAGATGGCCGTTGTTGTCGACCGGGCATTCTTCGACTCGATAGGGGAAATGGACAACGTCACGGATCTATCCAACGCGGACATTGCCTGGTTTGTAGTCCGGTTTGAAGAAGTGCCTGGCAGTCCTTACAGCCGCTTGGTCCGGGACGAGGTAAGGTACACAACTCTCGAACGTTCGGTCGATGGCTTGACCGGCGGAAAGCCGGTCCCCAAAGCGGTATTCGAGGAGCGCGTGCGGGCGAAAATGAAGCAGTGATAAATCGTTAGCGAACTTCGAGCTGGATTAACTTGTCCTTGCCCGATGCCGATGGCGGCGGGACTGGAGGAATGGTCTGCGGGGCGCGCCAGAAATCCATGTAGGACGTATAGTGCACGCAGGCGACCGTGCATCGCGGGGCACAGCCTTTTTCGGTGATGAATTCCCGGTCGATGTCCGCCGTGGTGTACTCGGCCAACGGCTTGCCCGGATATCCGCGCTGCTGCGAGCAGTAGTGCACCAGCCCATCCTCGCAGATATACAGGTAGCGGGCACCGGCCCGGCACTTCCACTTGTTTTCCTTGCCGTGGGCGATATTGTCCTGGAAGTAGTTCAACCGGGCGTAGTTCTTCTTGCCCATGTCGCGCACCTGCAGGTAGATATGCTGTTCGTCGTCGGAAAGCGGCTGGAGCTGGCCGTCGCTATCGTGGATGATGCCGACCGTGGAGGTAAAGCCCAG
>CAITMP010000292.1 GCA_903893525.1 uncultured Acidobacteriia bacterium
CAAAAAGAATCAGGGGGCGCGGCATCATGATTATTGAATCACGGCCGGCCCCCTGTCGTGGTGGGGTCTGCTCCGGTGGCGTCTATTCGGGTGGTGACTACCGTCCTTGGCGCAGGTAGGCCGGGACGTCCAATTCCTCGTCGAAGATCGGTTCCGGTCCATTTGAATCCGGTTCCTTCGGCGCTGTAGTCGCGCTTGCCGCCGGGAGTTCGCCGAAAAATTCCTTGGGCTTGGATGCCGTGGCCGGGACCACCGGCGCGGCGACCGGCTCCGGCTCTGGAGTAAAGCCGGTCGCGATTACCGTCACCTTCACCTTGTCGCCCATCCCCTCGCGCGTGATCACACCGAAGTTCAACTGCAGGTCATTCGAGTCGCTCGCCTCGCGGATGATCGAACATGCCTCGTTCAGTTCGTGCAGGCCGATCTCCGGCGATGCCGTAATGTTCATCAGTACCTGCCGGGCACCCTTCATCTTGGTGTCCTCCAGCAGGGGCGAGTTGATGGCGGCCTTCGCGGCTTCGATCACGGCATTGGGTCCGGTAGCTTCGGCATTGCCGATCAGCGCGTGGCCCATGCCGGAAATTGCTCCCTTGATGTCGGAGAAATCGAGGTTGATCAAGCCCGGTGTCAGAATCAGCTCGCTGATGCCCTCCACGGCTTGCCGCAGCACGTCGTCGGCAATCTTGAACGCCTGGGACATGCTGGTGCCCTTGGGGGCGATGGTGAGCAGCCTGTCGTTCGGAATCGTCGTCAAAATGTCAACCGAGGCTGCCAAGTCCGAAACGCTCCGTTCAGCCTGGCGCATTCTCTTGCCACCTTCGAACGTGAATGGCTTCGTGACAACTGCGATGGTTAGGGCGTCCAGTTGCTTGGCCAGCGAAGCCACCACGGGCGAGGCACCCGCGCCGGTTCCGCCGCCCAGTCCTGCAGTCACGAAGACAAGATCCGCACCTTCGAGGATGGAAAGGATGCGGTCGGTATCTTCAAGCGCCGCTTGGCGGCCGATCGCGGGGTCGGAACCGGCGCCAAGGCCGTGGGTGATCTTTTCGCCGATCTGGATCTTGTTCGGAACCTTGGACGCGTTCAACGCTTGGGCGTCGGTGTTCATCACGTAGAACTCGACGCCTTCCAAGCCGTCCTCGTACATCCGGCCCACGGCGTTCGACCCGCCACCACCTACGCCGACGACCTTGATCCGGGCTCCACGGCGGGTGTCTTCTTCCATCTCGAACTTCAATACGTCCATTGGGTCGATCTCTCTCTCTTGAGGTGGCGGTTTCCGCGCCTTTGTCTATCGGAACAGGTTGCTCAGCGCAAAGCTGGATTGCTTGGCAATACTCGCGTGGTTGCGCAGCCGGGCTGCATACATGGCCAATCCGGCCGCCGTCGTCCACGTGGGGTCCTGCAGTTCGTCGGGCCAGCCAATCACTCCCTGCGCCAATCCCTTGCGCACGGGGCACTCAAGGATTCCGTCAGCCACATCGCAAAGTGACGGGAGCAGCGCTCCACCGCCGCAGATCACCAAGCCGCTTGCAATCGCCCGGTGCATGCCGAACTTGGCCAGTTCCATACCGACCATTTCGAAAAGCTGCTTGGCGCGGGCCTCCAGCACCCGGTTCACCAAAATTCGCTGTGCGTCGCGGGCGGTGCCATCCATCGAAGGCAGTTCCACGAAGCTGCTTTCGGGCGTCCCCTCGGATATGGCGCTGCCGAATTGCTCCTTGACGATGGAAGCCGCCTCCACCGGGATGCGGAGGGCGTGCGCCAAGTCCCGGCTAAAGTGGTCGCCGCAGATGGGCAGGGTGGCCACCAGTTGGGCGGAATCGCCGTAGTAGCAGATCATTTCGGTGGAATGCTGGCCGATGTCGATCAGCACGACGCCATCGCGCCGGTCCTCCTCCAGCACGCAGGCGTAGGCCGCGGCTACTGCTTCATATACGGTTTCCCGAACGGCTACATGGGCCCGGTTGATGGCACCCACCAAGGCGTCGTGCTCCAGAACCGAGGCCGTTACGATGTGGGCGTTGGCCTCCAGAGTCGATCCCACCATTTGGCGCGGATCATGGAATCCAGGGTGGTCATCCACCACAAAATCCTGCGGAAGCGCCTGGAGGATCATGCGGTCCTCCTGCAACTGGATGCGCATGGCCCGGTGCATGGCCGAACGAATGTCCTTGCCGGTAACTTCGCGCGGTCGTCCCAAGTCCCAGCGGCCGCGGTTGTTGGCCCCTCGCACCGAGAGACCGCCTACTCCGACGACTACGGATTCCACCTGGGCTCCCGCGCTCGCCTCGGCCTCCCGCACGGCGGCGGCGACGCACTCCGTGACGGACTGGTGGTCTGTAATGCGGCCCTTTGTCCAGCCGCCCGAGGGCACCAATCCGACTCCGAGGCAATGAAACCGGTTGTCGGACGGCACATCGACAGTGCCATCACCCAACCGGGCAATCACACAGCGGGTGTAGGAGCTGCCGACATCCAAGCCGACTGCAAGAGCTGGTTTATGGCTCATTTGGCAATGATCGCTTTCCTGAGAATCATTTGGCAATGATCCTGTCATCGTAACGGAGGTCGAAAACATTTGCAGTTGCCGATTTACGGCGGATCTGCCCGTAGTGGCTCAGGAAATTCTGGTACCGGGACCGGAAGTGCTGGTCGCCCAACCAAAGGTCGACGCCCTGGCCTTCCACGTCGGCAATGATACGAAGCTCGCGTATGTTGGAAACATTGATTTCCGAGATTCCATTGGTAGCTGGACCCAGATCCGACAACAGCCGGTGCATGGCTTTTACTCGGGACTTGCGGTCATCCTCCGTCTGATCCTCCAGCAGTCCACTGAGCACCGGGAGGCTGAAACGGACCCGGGCGGGAATGGAAAGGAGAACACCTTCGTCGTCCACCAGGGCGAGGCGAAAGCGGGTGGATGCTCCGATTGGCAGTTTCGCGAAAGCCGCGGGGTGGCGCTCCGTTACGTTCACCACGATGCGGTTCGGCCAGACGCGGGTAATGGCGGCGGTGCGGATCCAATCGAGAGCCAGCAAGCGGCGTCGGCGCTCGGCCAAGGGCATCTCGAAGACGCTTTTGCCGAAGTCCGACGCAAAGACGGACTGGATGCGGGCTCGGCTCGCATAGGTGGTTCCGTGGATCTCGAAGCTCGCGCAGGTGGTTTCATCCTCCGGGCACGATAGCACGAAACGGGGGTCCTGGAACAGGAATCCGTGGACCTCCCGGCCCGCCCACGCGGCACCGGCGCAAATACAAAGCCAACCCAGGATGTTGAAGGTCAGGCTCCAGTTGAACGCTGCCTTTGCCGGGGCCTTGCGGGTACGCGTGCTTGCCGGGGGGACCGGTTGCGTCCGGTTGGCCTGTGGGGTTTGCTGGGACTGGGTCGATTGGGCTGGTATGCTCTGCGTCCTGGTTCCGGCTGCTGCTCTAGCCATGTGTACCTCCGCGAAGCCTGTCCAAAATCTTGTCGCCAAGCTGGGATACACTTCCAGCGCCCAATGTCAGGATCAGGTCGCCCGCCTGCGCTCCGTTCGCGATGGCGTCGACCCCGGCGGCGGCACTCCCCGCGTATTCCACCCCACGGTTGCCGAACTGGCGCATGCGGTCGGCCAGCGCCTCCGACGTCACGCCGGCAATCGCCTTTTCGGAAGCGGCATAGATGTCGAGGAGCACCACGCGGTCCGCATCGTGGAAAGCACGCGCGAATTCGTCCATCAGGTGCATGGTCCGTGTGTAGCGGTGCGGTTGGAAAAGAACGTGCAACCGCCCCTTGCACACGGATTTCGCGGCGGCCAGGGTGGCCAGAACTTCGGTCGGGTGGTGGCCGTAGTCGTCCACGACCCGCACCCCGTTGACCTCGCCGCGGATTTCGAAACGGCGGCCCACGCCGGTGAATTTTTGCAGACCCTCCCGGACGGTGTCCACGGGGACGCCCAGTTCCAGAGCCACCGCGATGGCGGCTGTGGCGTTTAGCACGTTGTGCGCTCCGGGCACGTTTAGACAAAACAAACCCAGATCGGCGGTGCGGCTGCGCAGCCGGAAGGTCGTCTGGAGTGTATCGGTCTCCACATCGGACGGGCGGTACTCGGCCTGCGCGCTCAACCCATAGGTAATGGTGCGGCGGCGGATGGACGGCAGGATCGTCTGGACATTTTCACTGTCGAGGCAGACGATGGCGGCACCGTAGAACGGGACCTTGTTTACAAATTCGGTGAAGGCGGCACGGATCGCCTCGATATCCGAGTAGTGGTCCAGATGTTCGCGGTCGATGTTCGTAACGATGGCGAGGATGGGGGAGAGCTTCAGGAACGAGCCGTCACTCTCGTCTGATTCGACGACCAGGAAATCGCTCTTGCCGACACGTGCGTTCGAGCCGCCCATGGCCGCGACCTTGCCGCCGACCACAACCGTCGGGTCCATTCCGGCGTGGCTCAGGATTGTGGCGGCCATTGAGGTGGTGGTCGTCTTGCCGTGGCTGCCCGCAATCGCGATGCCGTACTTCAGGCGCATCAATTCCGCAAGCAACTCGCCGCGCGGGATGACGGGTATTTGGAGTCGGCGGGCCTCCTGGACTTCGGGATTGGCCTCGTTCACCGCCGAGCTGACGACGAGGGCCTTGGCCCCCCGGACGTTTTCTGCGTTGTGGCCTTCGTAAACAGTGGCACCAAGCTGGACGAGACGGTCGGTGGTCGGGGAGAGCTTCAGGTCCGACCCGGAAATCGTATAGCCGAGATTCAGCAGCACCTCGGCGATGCCGCTCATGCCGATCCCTCCGATGCCCGCGAAATGCAGGTGCTGGCGTGAGAAAAACATTTTATCTACTTATTGTTTCGGTTACTGGAATGCTTGTCAACAGCAAGTTGCATCAGAATTTCCGCAGCGCGGCTAGCGGCACCGGTCCGGGCAAGACTGCGCGCCTTCCGGCCCATGGCTTCAACGCGACCGGGGTCGGCGTACAGTTCGCGGACGAATTCAAAAAAGCGTTGTCCGGTCCATTCGCGGTCGAGCGAGAGCATGGAGGCTCCGGCGCGCTCGAACGCTTGGGCGTTCTTGAGTTGGTGGTCGTCGGCGGCGAACGGAAAGGGGATCAGGACGGACGGCTTTCCGGCAGCGGCGAGTTCCGAGACGGCACCCGCACCCGAGCGGCAAACGACCAAGTCGGCTTCGCGGAAGGCGGTGGGCATGTCCGCGATGAAGGCCGAAACTTCGCCGGGCAGTCCGGTTGCGGCGAATTCCCTCGCGACAGTTTCGAACATGGCGGTACCCGTTTGGTGGATGATGCGGACGGGCAGACCGGAATCTACAAAAAGGGACCACGCGGCGCGGGCTGCGTTGTTGAGCGTTTGCGATCCTTGGCTGCCGCCGGTGATCAGGATGGTGAATTCGGCGGAATCGGGCTTCGGCGGGATGGCGAAGAATTCCTCCCGTACAGGCAGGCCCGTAATCTCGGTGCGGCCTTTTGGGAAGTAGGCCGCAGTTTCCTCAAAGCTGACGAGGGCGCGCTTGACTTGGCTGGCGATGGCCCGGTTGGTGATTCCGGGGATCGCGTTGGGCTCCATCAGGACCACCGGGATACTTCGCGAAAGCGCCGCAAGCACCGTGGGCCCTGCGACGAAACCGCCCATACTAAAGACTGCTGCCGGTTTCCACTGCGCAAAGAGGCTGCGGAGTCGGAGTGTTTCCGCGCCCAGGTGGTAGAGGCTGGCCGCCTTGGTCGCCAATCCTAGGCGTTTCAGACCACCGGCCTCGATTGTTTCCAGCCGGAATCCGGCGGCCGGGACGAGTCGCCCCTCCGCGCCACGTTCGGTACCCACAAAAACCACTTCGTGGCCCTGCTTGACGAGCTCCCGAGCCACGGCGATGGCGGGGATCACATGTCCCCCCGTACCGCCTCCGGCCATGAGGAAAAGGCTCATCCAGCATGCTCCGAGATATTCATCAGCACGCCGAGCGATGCCAGGGTGACTAGCAGCGAACTGCCGCCGAAACTGATCATTGGAAGCGGGATACCCTTTGGCGGCACAATGTCCAATGCCACGCTCATATTAAAGAACGCTTGAAACACCATCAGTACGGTTAGGCCGAGGGCCAAGTACCGTCCGAAATCGTCCGGAACATTGAGGCTGGCGTTCATGCCCCTCCACAGGATGATCACGAACCCAGCCAGGATCGCTACTGAGCCGAAAAGGCCAAATTCCTCCCCGATCACCGCGTAGATCATGTCCGTGTGGGACTCGGGGAGGTAGAAGAGCTTTTGGCGTCCGCGCATCAGACCCGTGCCGATCAGCCCACCCGAGCCAAGCGCGATTTTTGATTGCTCGATCTGATAGTTCGGGTCCTTGGTTGTGACGGACCTGGCCATCTGTCCCCGGATCCAACCAGCCTTGTCGTACTTGTCGACTAGTTTCAGCGTGGGATCGACGAAATGGACGACGCGGATCAGCCGGTAGGGCTTGGCTGCGACGGCGGCGACGCAAGCGAGCAGTCCGACTCCCACCAGAATCAGGAAGTATCGCCGTTCCAGCCCCGCGACCCCGAACACCGCGCCAGCTGTGCAGACCAAGACGATCGGTGTGCCAAGGTCCGACACAACGATGGCGGCGATGATGAACCCGAGTGCGAGTATGGCGGGGAACAGCGTGTACTTGCTGTTGATTGCGCGGCTCCGCAGTGCGATGAAATATGCGAGGAACAGGGCGACGGCCGGTTTGGCAAATTCGGCGGGCTGCAATCCACCGAACAGCGGAAAACGGATCCAGCGGTGCTGCTTGCCGTCCAGTACATATGCGACCACCAACAGAATCAGCACCAGGCCGGTAAGCGTGAATGCTACGGCGGGCGTCTGGAGGCGGCGGTAGTGCAATCGCTTGAAAAACATCATGACCGGGACAGCGACGGCGATCCAGATCATTTGCCGGATTGCGTAGTACCAGCTGGAACCGTTGCGGGTATCGGCGACAACGCTGGACGCGCTGTAGACCATGATGGACCCGAACAGGAGCATCAAGACTACGGTGATAAATAGGATCCAGTCTGTCTTAAGCCTTTGTGCCATCTTGCGATTCCTTTGCTGCTTTTCCCTTCAAAACTTCTTCCTTGAAGCACTTGCCGCGGTGTTCGTAACTCTTGAACTGGTCGAAACTGGCGCATGCCGGGGCCAGCAGCACCGTGTCACCGGGGTGGGCCTTCAACCGGGCTTCTTCGACGGCGCGTTCCAATGTGCCGGCCAGCACCACCGGGACCGCACCCTCCAGCTGGGATGCGATCTTGTCGGCGGCCGAGCCGATCAATAGCACCGCATGGGCCTTGTTCGACAGCCGCTCCCGCAGGAGCGTGTAGTCGCTACCCTTGTCCTTGCCGCCGAGGATCACCCAAAGATTGCCTTCGAATGAATCCAGCGCCTTGATGGTGGCGTCCACGCTGGTGGCCTTTGAATCGTTGTAGTAGCGGACACCGGACAACTCGGCCACGAATTCCAGACGATGCTCGACGGCTTTGAACGTGCGGACGGCCGCGGCGATTGTGGGAAGAGGCACTCCAGCCAGATGGGCCGCAGTTGCGGCGGCCAAGACGTTTTCGGCGTTGTGGCGACCGGGGATGGGCACCTCGGACAGTGGCATCAAGGTTTCGCCATTGATCCAGAGTTGCCCGTCGTGGATGTTCTCATCGCCGAACCAGATGGTGTCGGC
>CAITMP010000293.1 GCA_903893525.1 uncultured Acidobacteriia bacterium
TGGCTGTTTGCCGCTTGCTCGTCCGAGCCCGCTGCATACGACTCGTCCGACGCAGACGCCATCGAGGACGCCAGCGACACCTGGATCGTTCCCGACATCCCGACGCAACCTGACGCACAACCCGTCGACACACCGGATGCCCCCGACGCCGCGCCCGATGCCACCACGCAGGAGGTCATCGACGACATCGGCTGCATCCACAAGAACTATGCCCTCGACGATCCCGGTTCCGCGACGGAATGCGGCTCCTTTCCACCGCCGCACGAGGCGACGCAATGTTCGCTCACGGACTGGAAGCAGTTCTTCTATCCGGGCGATCTGCCGTCGGGTGCGACCTGTACCGAGGCTTGTCCGGCGCCCTACATGTGCCAGTGCGGCGTGTGTCCCTGGCTGAAGGTGCCGGACTTGATCTATCCGCGCGCGGGCGCTGCGGGCGTCTGGACTGGCGAGGAGGTGCTGATTTTTGGTGGGCGGTACTCGCTGCTCCCGTCGTTTCCGGCGGACTTCACCGCGGAGCGGTGGAAGCCGGCGACGGACGATGTGTTCCACGAGATCGACGTGAGTCCGGTGGCGTTTCAGCAGACGTGGTGGCCGGAGCACATTCCGTTCGTCCGCGCGTTTTGGACCGGCACGGATGCTATCGTCATCTGCGACCGCCCATTTCGCTTCGACCCCAAGACCAACAAGTTCGCGCTGTTGCCAGACCCGGGCATCCGTTACGGTGAAGTGGCGTGGGACGGAAAGACACTGATCTGGTGGGGCGTGCCGCCCGCTGACTTGTCCAAGACGTATCCCGGGATCGGGTTCCAAATCTACCGTCTGGATCTCGCGAGCAACGCATGGCAGGAACTTCCGAAACCATCGGCATTCTATAAGCCACACAATGGGATGCAAGTGCCGTGGGCCGGTTGCATGGCGCTGCTCAACGGCAAGCTGTGGGTTTGGGATTACGATGGCGAGCCGGTCGCGGGCTCCGGGACGGTGTTCAACAAGCCGAGCATGCTCGCGCTCGATGTGACGGCCGGGACTTGGGAATTGGTGCCGCACAATCTGGCCGCACCGCCCCGTTGCGCGGGTGCCGCGTTGTTTGGCGCGTTCCCGGACGGCATTGCCATGTACGGACCGGTGTCAGCAACCGAAACGAGCGGTGGCCCTTCCCCCTATCTTTGGAGCTACGGGGGCGCCTGCTATCAGCCAGGTACTGACGCTTGGATTCCGCTCGATGGTCAAAAGGTTGCTGGGCCCGCTTATCCGAAGGCAAATCTCAGCTTTTGGATGAACGGCCAATTTGTCACGTTCGATTCAGGTTTTGACCAGCCGGTTCAACTTGCGGACGGTGCTAATTACCGCGCATGGCCGCTCACGTTCGACCCATATTTACAGGCTTGGACAGCGGTCAAGACGGTTGGCGGGTTCAAGGATGCGGCAGCGTCCGCTGCCGGGCCGGTCACCGACTACGGGTCAAACCCCGTTCTCGTTCACACAACCAACGAGGTGCTTGTCTGGGGCGGCTTCGCAAATTTCAATCTCGGGTTCGCGCGGGTCGCAGGCACACGACTGTACTTGCCGCCCAAAGGGGCGACCGGCGGCGCGGTGATTCAAGGCGCGACAAAGTAGCGAACCGTCACAATTACGGTAGATGAAAAGGGAGGCCGAAATGAACAAGCACTGGGGACGTGTAGCGGCGATCGGGGCTCTTGCCAGCGGTTTTGTCTGGGCGCTGCCCGCGCTGGCGGGCAACATCCTGTCACCGTGGCAGCCTGTCCCGGCGGGATTCGACTCGACAGTCGATGATGGCAAATTCGCGAACCTGCCGGCCACCGGCCCGGCTGGGCTCACGGTCTTTGACCTAGCGGAGCAGACCGTCGCGATGATCACCGCGGACA
>CAITMP010000294.1 GCA_903893525.1 uncultured Acidobacteriia bacterium
CGGTGGAGATGGCACCGGCGACAACGCAGATCAACTGGACCGTCAACTCGGCGCTGCACTTGGTGCACGGTACGTTCAAGCTGAAATCAGGGCAGTTGAAGTTTGACCCGGCCGTCGGTACAGCGTCCGGGAGGATTGTGGTGGACGTGCCCAGTGGGGAAAGCGAAAGCGGCGCGCGCGACAAGCGTATGCACAAGGAGGTGCTGGAATCGGCCAAGTTCCCCGAAGCCACGTTCACACCCGACAAGGTCAGCGGTACTCTTTCGGCCGGTGGACCGTCGAAGCTGGAGTTCCACGGCACTTTCCGTGTCCACGGTGCGGAGCACGAGATGACGCTGCCGGCCGTGGTGGAGCGGAAGGGCAACGAACTGGCCGCGTCGATCGATTTCAAAATCCCCTACGTGCAATGGGGGATGAAGGATCCGAGCGTGGTGTTCCTGAAAGTGGACAAGGTCATGGACATGCACGTGAAAACCGCGGTCCGGGTGCCATGAAAAGCTGGTATCATAAAGGCAGACGCGATGTTGTACGCGTTTACCACCCGCTAAGGGGGCGCATGGATTCGACGGGATTGAATCGCGATGCGGAGGCGTGCCGGGTTCCGAGCTCCCGTAAAACGATCGGAAAAACAAAACTGCCAACAACATGCAGTTCGCATACGCTGCTTAATTAAACCCTAAGCGCGTCGCTCCGGCCGGTCAGCCTGCGGACCGGTTAGTGAGCGTCATCCAGCAGGATAGGGAGCAAGCTTCTGTTCGTAGCTGAGACCCGAGATCAATCGGACTGGTCCTACGTCATTTTTGCCGGTTTCTCGGCGCGGGACGACTAACAAAATCGCGCTACGCACGTAGTCTCTTCATTTCGGGCTATTTCGGACGGGGGTTCGACTCCCCCCGCCTCCACCAACACCACTCCTTCCCCTCCGGGGGTAGCACGGCAAAGCGAAGCAGTAACCGGACTATCACCCTTCCGTCATTCCCACGAAGTTTTCATCCCGTAATTTGGGATGGGAACCTACGTTTGAAAAACCACTACTTGGCGGCAACCGCCGCCCTCATCCTGCTTTCCAGCGCAGCACTGAACGCGCAATCGACTTTCGGCACCATTCTTGGGACTGTTCGTGACGCCAGCGGCCGCTCCGTGCCAGCCGCTGGCGTGAAAATCCAGTCCGTTGACCAGAACGCGTCGCACGAAACGAAGACATCGCCAAACGGGGAATACGAGGCGCTCAACCTGCTTCCGGGCAAGTACCGGGTCACAATTACCGCCTCCGGCTTCCAAGCCTTCACAGCAGACGGGCTGGCGCTGCAGGCACGGCAGTCGGTACGTTTGGATGCCTCACTGCAAGTTGGCGCGGTGGAACAAAGAATCGATGTAACTGAGACGGTGGGCGTGATCGCGACGGATACGGCTGCGGTTGCCTCCACCATGGGAAATGAACGCGTGGTGAACCTGCCCGTCAACTACCGCGGGTCGGCCAACAGCAGTGCTTTCCAGCTCATCGCAACCCTGCCGGGTGTGCAGAGCGACAACAGCAACCCGTCGAACGCGAGTTTTTCCATCAATGGCGCACTTCCGGGCCAAGCGAACTACTCGGTCGACGGGATCACCGTGCAGACCCCGCGGGGCGGCGGCGCGCTGGCCAACCTGTTCCCGTCGGCTGAAGCCATTGCCGAAATCAAGGTGCAGGGCGTGGGCAACAGCGCCGAATTTGCCGGAGTCGGCGACGTCACAGCGGTGTCCCGCAGCGGCACCAACTTGCTGCACGGCACTGGTTTCTGGTACTACCAGAATTCGGATTTCGACTCTACCCCGTACGGGTCTGTGTCCAAGCCGCTGAAGGAAGTGAATCTCGGAGGGTTTTCACTCGGCGGTCCCGTCCGCATTCCGAAGGTCTACAACGGCAAAAACCGCTCCTTCTTCTTCGTCGATTACGAAAACCGCCAGTTCCCGCGCCAATCGGTGTTGCAGAACTCGGTGCCGACATCGTCGATGCGGACGGGCGACTTCAGCAAGGAAACCAGCGTGATCACCGACCCGAACGGCACTGCGCCTTTCGCGGGCAAGGTGATTCCGCAGTCGCGGATCAGCCCGATCGCGACCAAGTTCCTGACGCAGTTCTACCCGCTGCCCAATTTCGGCGGCACGGATATTTTCCACACCACCAACTACGTCACCAATAAATCCTCCGACACGCCGGGCAACCAGTTCGACGTACGGCTTGACCAGACGATCAACTCCAAGCAGAACGTATTTTTCCGCTATTCGCGCAAGGATTCCACCACCATCAGCCCATCGGCTCTGCTGATCGACCAAGTCAACGCCCACGTGCAGGACCGGTCCTTCAGCGTCTCCTACAACTACATGTTGCGGCCGAATCTGATCAACGAGTTCCGGACGGGATATTCCGGCGAAACCAACAACCGCAACTTCAACAGCTTCGACGGCATTGCCTTTACGAAGGGCCTCGGCTTCAACGGCCTGCCCCCGTTGCCGTTCAACGGATTGCCGGACATTTCGATCAGCAACGTGACCGGCATCGGCGTGGACCGCACGCAGTCCGGCGACACGTACAGCAACTGGGTGTTCAACGACAATTTGAGCTACGTGACCGGACGGCATACCTTCAAGGGCGGCTTGGATATCCGCCGGAGCCGCTCCAAGACGGCGCTCGGGTTCACAGGGGCCGACAATTTCGGCACCTACAGCTTCACCGGGGCCTTCAGCGGCAACGCGGTGGCGGACTTCCTGCTGGGCACGCCGCTCACCAGCTCGATCGACAACGTACTGCAGGACAACGACGGCCGGTCGATCGAGTACCACGCGTATATTCAGGACAGTTTCCGCGTCAACAGCCGTCTGACCATGGAGATCGGCGTCCGTTGGGACCACATTCCGCCGTTCCAGGACCAGGCGGGATACATCGGCAACTTTGATCGGACAGTGGCGAAGACCGGCAGGGTGGTGTATCCTTCGAGCCAGATTGCGGCGTCCGTGCTGGCGCCTGGGCTGTTGCTGGGGGTGAACGCCTGCGCTGGCACGCCGCAGTTGCCAGCCAACACCTTGACGGGACTGGCTGGTGTGCCCTGCACACCCTTCGTGACCGCCTCAGCCGCCGGGTTGCCGGAAGGCTTGCGCCGCGACTACCGGTTCAACTTCTATCCGCGCTTGGGCCTGTCCTACCGCTTGAACGAAAAAACCACGCTGCGCGGCAGTTTCGGAATGTACCAAATGCCGATTCGCGGGGCTGTTTTCTACTCTCTGACCGGCACCGCGCAGACCGATGTCCGCACGTTCACCAACCAAGGCTCGAACGGACAGCCCTTGTTCGCATGGCCGAACATCACCACCGGCGGCAGCGGCGTTAGCGCCGCGGGCTATGGGACCAACTACTTCGGCACTGCAAACGGGATTGAATTCAAGAATCCGTACGCGATGCAGTGGTCGGCCACGGTAGACCGGAACCTGGGCTTCAACACCGGGTTGCGGCTCAGCTACATCGGGCTGAAGTCGACCCAGTTGCCTTGGGCACCAAACCTCAACCAGTCCACCTACTCGACCCAGTTTTACGTCAACCAGCCACTGCAGAGCCGCCCGTTCCCGTATTGGGGCCGGATCGAAAGCCGCGACACCGGCGGAAACGCGATCTACCAAGCCGCACAAGCGGAAGTCAACCGCCGATTCCAGCACGGAATGAGCTTTACTGCAGCCTATACCTGGGCAAAGAACATCAACGACACTGGCGGGCCCAACCCGTCCGGCTTCGGCGATGAAACCGGCAACGGCCGTGTGATGGATTCCTTGAACCGGTCCGCCAACCGCGGCAACGACTACGCCACCCGCCGCCACCGCTTCATCAGCTCCTACTTCTACGAACTGCCGTTCGGTCATGGCCGCCAATTCCTTGGAAACGCCAACCGCGTTCTGGATGCGGTGGTGGGTGGCTGGCAGTGGAGCGGTATCTTTACAGCTCAATCGGGGCCGTATATGACTCCTGTCGAGGGCTCGGGCTTCGACCCGTCCGGCACCGGTTCCGGCACCTACCGGACACAGCGCCCGGATGTGGTGTCCAATCCCATCCCGGCGACACAGAACCGGGATTCCTGGATCAACCGCAGTTCGTTCGTCTGCGCGGGGCAATCGGTTGGCGCTGCGCAGTTCAGCTGCGGCGTCGGCGTGAATCCGGCCAAGGACTTGGCTCCGATTGCGCGTTTCGGCAACTCGGGTGTCGGGATTGTGCTCGGCCCGGCGACGGTGAATCTTTCCACTGGCATGGCGAAGTACTTCCGGATCGGGGAGCGGGCCAAGGCCGGATTCGAGGCGACGTTCACCAACGTGCTCAACCACACCAACCTGGCTGACCCGAATTTGAATATCACTTCGGGCAGCTTCGGGAAGATCACCTCGGCTCGGGCGGCCGATTTCGGTGGCAGCAGGACCGGGCAGATCGCAGTCCGGGTGCAGTTCTAGATCCGGCTGACAATCGTCATAGCGAAGGGGCGGCGTCAACCGGCGCCGCCCCTTCGCGGTTTCCGGAACCACTAGCCTACCGCAGGTCGTCCGTGGTTACTTCCTTTTCGATACCGGTTGCGACAAACTTCAAATAGCCGATGATGTCGGCCAGTTCCTGGGGTGAGTATCCGGTCAGAGCGGGTGGGTGCTGCCAAGCGGAATTGGACTTCATGCTGACAATTTGCGCGTGTTTGAGCTTTAACAACTTGGGGGGGAGCACGGACAAGTCCCAGATTTCCACCAAGTTGTCCTCCTTGGCACGCTGGATACCCGGGAGAACCCTCCCGTTCGAGAGCTTCACCTCATGGACATAGGCGGTCATGCTCATTTGGATCGTCATCACGAGTCCGTGCGGATCTATCGCGGCAGCCAACCGCCGCAGGTCGGGGCCGACCGCATTGCCGTAACCTTCAACGGCGTGGCAAGTGGCGCAAGCCAAACCTTTTCCCGATTGCCGGAAAAGCTGGCGCCCCTGTTTGACCTGAGCGGTTAGCTCCGGAAGGTCGGCTGCAGCGGCGGAAGTACGGCAAAGCAGGAACAAGATCGCGAACCCAGGAAGGCGTTTCATGTTGAAACCTCAACGCACATGGAGCACGCGGAGGGCCAAGACGCACTTACCTCAGGATGATTGACACAGGTACGACGGTGACCGGCTTGGTGCGGCAGTACTTGGTGAAACTTTCCCAAGAAGAGAGCGAAGCGGATCGGCGCGCGCGCGTAACCGCGAAGCTGGATCGGGCTTTTGACCAGTTCAAAGTGCACGCAAGCCCGCGCACGTGGACACGTGCCGAGCTTTACGAAAGGAAGTAAACAGTGTTCCTGCTCGACACCAATGTTCTGGTCTACGCTTGGGATGATCGGGATCCACACAAGTGGAAGATCGCACAAGGCTTGATCAGACTGGCGGCTGAAGGGACTGGACGGGCGGCGCCGCACCTCCTGGGTGAGTATTCGGCTGTGATGCTCCACAAGGTGAAACCGGATGTCTCCCCAGCGAACGTATTGACGGCACTGGACTCGCTGTCACAGCTACGGGTCGTACCCTCAAACGCCGCCGTGATCCGCCGCGCGGTCGAAGCCCACGCCACCTACGGCATCCATTTCTACGACGGACTTCTGGTGGCCTCCGCCGAACAAGCCGGGTGCACGCACATCTACTCCGAAGATTTGAGCCACGGCCAGCGCTACTTTGGCGTCGAAGTGGTCAATCCATTCCTCTAGGCTGGGGTCCTCTAGGCTGTGGGCGTCCCCGGAGCCCCCAAACTTGACTCAGCGCGGCCCGAAATGCTTAAATATTCATTGGACTGAATAAAAATTCAATGCAGCCGCCCCTCCCGCCGTCCATTACGAAGATCGCCAACTCCGACTTCACCAAGGACCTCGACATCACCCACGCCGAACTGGTCGCGCTCCTCGACCTCGCCACGGATGTCAAGCGCTCCCCCGAACAGTACCGCTCCGTCCTGTCCGGCCGCTCCACGGTCCTTCTTTTCGAAAAGCCCTCACTGCGAACCCGGATGACCTTCGAGCTTGCCATTCAACAGCTCGGAGGCTACGCGATTCTAAACGACGGGCCCATCGGCGTGCGCGAACCTTTGAAGGATGTCGCCCGCAACGTCTCCCGTTGGGTGGATGGCATTGTGGTGCGTACTTTCGCGCAGAAAACGGTGGATGACCTTGCGCGATGGTCGCGCGTGCCGGTAATCAACGCACTGAGTGACATGTGGCATCCCTGCCAAATTCTGGCGGACATGCAGACGCTGCGGGAGCGATTCGGCTCGTTGCGGGGGCTCAAGCTGGTGTTCGTCGGTGACGGCAACAACGTCGCGCATTCCCTGATGCTGACTGCAGCTCGGCTCGGCATGGATTTCACGCTCGCATATCCGCCCCGGTACGACGCTTCCCCGGCTGTTGTGGCCGAGGCACGCGAGATCGCAGCGCAGAACGATTCCAAGATTGTTTTGACGCACAATCCGGAGGAAGCCGTGGTTGGTGCCCACG
>CAITMP010000295.1 GCA_903893525.1 uncultured Acidobacteriia bacterium
CCGCCGGAGTTGTCACCGCCATCGGTCAGCAGGACGATCGCTCCGAGCGGCATGGTGCCGGCCTCGGCGGCGATGTGCTTCAAGCTGTCGCCAATCCGGGTGGCATCGTCGTCGGCCTTCAGCCCCTTGGGGATTTCCACGCGCGATGCGTCCCGACCGAACTGGTAGCTGCGGATCTGGAATTTCGACGCCATGCCGGGCAGCAGGGTGTCGTTGAGGAGTTCCTCGGCTGCCTGGATGCGGGTCTTGCCGCCGGAACTCGATGGATCATTGGCCAGACCCATACTGCGGGAATGGTCCAGAAGCACCGCGACGACGTTCTGCTGGGGCCTCAACCGGGCGACCGAAATCGCGGGACGCCACAGCATAAACAGGAGCAGGGCCAGCAACAGCGATTGGGCGGCCCAAATGCCGTAGGTGCGGAGGGACGAAAGCTCCAGCTTGTTCCGACGGATGTTCCAGAAAAGCGCTCCCGCCGCTGCGGCGAGCAGTACGAAGAGCAGCCACAGGGGCCAAGGCGAAAGGAGGACGAGCTTTCCCTTCGAGAAGATTGCGGGCGGATATTTGAAAAGCAGCTCGAACATTGGTATCGACCGGTTTTAAGAGCCGCCCTGGGCGGACCCGCGTGCTGGCGTGAACTCCCGCTTGTTAGGCATCATCCGTTATCGGGACGTTGCGATGCAAGCATTCGTCTCGTAAAGTTTTGCATCGGCCCGATAAATAGGTCCGACGTCAACCCTCATTATGCCGATCAGCATATCACGGGGGCGGGTTGGGGGTGTTGTTCGGGACAATCCGGCGGGAGCACCGTTTATGTAGGTCACCGGGAACATGAGGACTGTGCTCCGTTCCAGGGTCCTCACGAACCGTCCAGCGGCATCCGCAACTCCGGTGGATGCCGCTGTCGAAGTGAGCGCGCCTACCTTCTACGCGCGGCGCGTAACGCGAACATTGCGGAGCCAAGTAGGAGCCATGTTGCCGGTTCGGGTGCGCCGGAGCCCGCATCAACCACGGAAACATCGTCGAGAGCGTTGTAGGTGCCAGCGTGCTGATAACCAAGGAATTGCAGCCGTGTCGTAGTGCCGGTCGCCGTAACGGTCGCCGAGTAGAACTGATACAGTGGACTGCTGTCAGCTGCAAGGTTGACCAGATCAAACGCCATCGTGCTTCCGAACAATACTTCAAGTTCCATGGGTGATCCATCGGACGAGAAGTAGAAGCTGAGGGTGTAGTTCGCGCCCGCCACGGTACTCAGATCTTGAAAATCAGCCCATTGGGAGGATCTCCGATGATGCAGTTCGCGCCGTAGCAATGCGTAAAGGCATAGTAGGTGCCGGAGTTGGGGGGCAAAGTCAATTACGGCCTTTGACCGATGCCCCTCGCGCCCGCCGAAGTTTCCTGTCCGGCGGCCGTGGCGTCCCGTTCTTCAAGATTCTTGGATTGCGCTGTCCGGATTCGCAGACTACCGATTCCTGCAGTTCGAGTTTGATGCAGGCGGTCAGACCGCCGGATGGTTGGAAGGTACCGGGATCCATTCGACGGCGGGTTGCTTCCGCTTCGTGGCGCAATCCCGAAGGAACAAATTGATGAGATTCTGGTAGGGCATCCCCATGTCCGCAGCCATTTGCTTGAAGTACTCGACCGTCGATGCGTCCAAGCGGATTGTCACCTGGCGCTTCAGGCGGCTGGCATAGGGGTTCTTTCGGGACTGCGAAAAATCGTATTCTTCTCTCATTGCAGTTTCCAATATTGCTTCTCTTCCTTCGCGGTTGCCCGACGGGCTGAAATCAGCCGCACGGTCGGGCCAGATTCGCGATAGCAGTGACTGACCAGCAGGCACCTCGCGCGAAAGCTGAATCCCAACAGCACGAAACGCTCCTCTTGGTCGGAATGGTCGGGGTCATCGATCAAGCGCGCTTTCTCGTCCAAGAAAACTGTTTGGGCCTCCTCGAACGAGACGCCATGCTTGCTCCGATTCGCGGCGGCCTTGCGGTCATCCCAGGCGAAGCTGATATCGCTCAAAACATTATTTTAGCAATATGCAAGGCGGCGTTGCTCCCTCAATCCGCCCCACCAACCCCCATCCGATATTATTGAAGGTATCCCCATGAGCCAGAACACCTTCGGCACCCAATCCACCCTCACGGTGGGCGGTGTTGACTACCGCTATTTCCGCCTTGGCGCGCTTGAAGAAAAGGGTCTCGCGACCATGTCGAAGATTCCGGTCTCGCACCGGATTCTGATCGAGAACCTCCTCCGCCGCGAGGACGGGCGCAACGTCAAGGCCTCCGACGTCGAAGCCGTGCTCACGGGCAAGGCCGCCGGCACCCAGGAAATCGCCTTCATGCCCGCCCGGGTCCTCCTCCAGGACTTCACCGGCGTCCCCTGCGTCGTCGACCTCGCCGCCATGCGCGACGCCCTCGCCGCCATGGGTGCGGACTCCGCCAAGGCCAACCCGCTCATGCCCGCCGACCTCGTCATCGACCACTCCGTCCAAGTAGACGAATTCGGCACCAAGACCGCCTTCGATATCAACGCCGCGCTCGAATTCCAGCGCAACAAGGAGCGCTACATGCTCCTCCGCTGGGCGCAAACCGCTTTCTCCAACTTCCGCGCCGTGCCGCCGGACACCGGCATTGTCCACCAGGTGAATCTCGAATACCTCGCCACCGTCGTCTTCCGCAACAAGGAGGAGGATGGTTCTTGGACCGCCTATCCCGACACGCTCGTCGGCACCGACTCGCACACAACGATGATCAACGGTCTCGGAGTGGTGGGCTGGGGCGTCGGCGGGATCGAGGCCGAGGCCTGCATGCTCGGCCAGGCCTGCTCCATGCTGCTGCCGCCCGTCGTCGGTTTCAAGCTCTTTGGCAAGCTGCCGGAAGGCTGCACCGCCACCGACCTGGTGCTGACCGTCACCCAGCAGCTCCGCAAGAAGGGCGTCGTGGGCAAGTTCGTCGAATTCTACGGCCCAGGCCTGACCGCGCTCTCGGTCGCCGACCGCGCCACCATCGCCAACATGGCCCCCGAGTACGGTGCCACCATCGGCTTCTTCCCGGTGGACGAGGGCACACTCGGCTATCTGCGCACCTCCAACCGCGACCCGCACATCGTCGAACTGGTGGAAGCCTATTCGAAGGCCCAGGGCCTGTTCCGCACCGACGAAACGCCAGATCCGGAGTTCCTGGACTCGCTTGAACTCGACATGTCGACCGTGGTGCCGTCCATGGCGGGCCCCAAGCGTCCCCAGGACCGCCTGACGCTACCCGAAGTGCAGGGCAATTTCTCCAGCGCCTTCCCCGGTGCCACGTCGAAGTCCGCTGCCGTCGGTGACGCAACCATGTCGGGTGGCGCGGTCGTAATCGCCGCGATCACCAGCTGCACCAATACGTCGAACCCGTCGGTCATGGTCGGCGCGGGCCTGCTCGCCAAGAAGGCCGTCGAAAAGGGCCTGACGGTGAAGCCGTGGGTCAAGCCCAGCCTCGCACCCGGTTCGAAAGTTGTCACCAATTACCTGGACAAGGCGGGTCTCTCGCCGTATCTCGACGCCCTGAAGTTCAACCTGGTGGGCTATGGTTGCACCACCTGCATCGGGAACAGCGGCCCCTTGCCGGATGCCGTCTCCACCGCCGTGAAGGATTCGGACTTGGTTGTGGCGGCCGTTCTCAGCGGCAATCGCAATTTCGAAGGCCGCGTGAATCCGCAGGTGAAGGCAAATTACCTCGCCTCGCCGCCTTTGGTGGTCGCGTACGCAATTGCCGGTACCGTCGACATCGATATCGCGAAGGACTCCCTCGGCAACGACCAGCAGGGCAACCCGGTGTACTTGGCCGACATCTGGCCCTCGCCGCAAGAAGTTGACGCCGTTATGGCGGCCACAATCAACGCCGAAATGTTCCGCGCCGAATACGAAAAGGCGTTCGAAGGCGATTCCAACTGGCGCAACCTGCCGGTTCCCGTGGGCAACACCTACGCTTGGGACGCCGATTCGACCTACATCCAGAAGCCGCCGTATTTCGACAGCATGGTGGACCCGTCGGCTCCGATCTCGGACTTGACGGGCGCACGCGTTCTGGCACTGCTGGGCGATTCCATCACCACCGACCACATTTCACCGGCAGGCTCGATCTCGGTGAACAGTCCGGCCGGGCAGTACCTGATCGGGTTGGGCGTCAAGCCGTCGGACTTCAACTCCTACGGCGCGCGCCGCGGCAACCACCAGGTGATGGTGCGCGGAACGCTGGCCAACATCCGGCTGCGCAACCAGTTGGTTCCGGGCACGGAAGGCACGTGGACCGTCCACCTTCCCGATGGCGAGAAGATGTTCATCTACGATGCTTCCGCCAAGTATCTCGCCGAGGGCACGCCCCTGATCATCGTGGCGGGCAAGGAGTACGGTTCGGGCTCGTCGCGCGACTGGGCCGCGAAGGGCGTGGCGCTGCTGGGCGTGAAGGCCGTGATCGCGGAGAGCTTCGAGCGCATCCACCGGACGAATCTGGTCGGGATGGGCGTGCTGCCTATGCAGTTCGTGCCGGGGGAGAATGCGGCGTCGTTGGGACTCACGGGGCGCGAGTCGTTCACGTTGTCGGGCTTGCAGGATGCAGTGGAGAAGTCGACCCGCGTCAAGGTAACGGCGGTCGGCGAGGACGGGAAAACGACCGAATTCGAGGCCGTCCCCCGCGTTGACACCCCGCAGGAAGCCGAGTATTTCCGCAACGGCGGGATCCTGCCGTACGTGTTGCGGCAACTTGCTGCTAAGTAGTTCGAACAGGGGGAGTTCCAAGAGCTCCCCCTTCACTTCCAATTCCCCTCGCCTCGCAGAACCCGCTGCTCCCGGACAATCCGCTTGACTATTAGTACTAGAGGTACTAATCTGATTCTAGGGGAAACCCTAGGGTTGGATGCTGATCCAAAACCCCGGTTCAGATCACATAGTAGCCGAAAGCCATGTCTGCCAAGCACATGAAACGAAACTGTACATACCTGCCGTGGGCAATGCTCCTCTTTTCATCGGTGCCCTTGCTCGCCGAACGAATCGAGCCGCCGCAGCTTTCTCTTGAGCCCCAAACCGCAAACCAGCTTGCCATCCCTTCCGATGCCGGGGGCAAGATTTTGGCTGGATCCGGATTGCTGCTGTGCGCCACTCTCCTGCGCCAAGTCCGGCGCACAAAGTCCTAACCTACCGCCAGGCACGAGCCTGAATCGCTTGAATCGCCGTGTTTGACGCCTTCGCGATGCTGATGGCGGGCATCAGTCCAAATCCCCGGCTGCCGGTGCCAAGCGCTTGGTCGTCCTTGGCCAACTCCCGCAGCTTGGGCAAATCCGACGCATCCCCGTGTAGTCCCACGACCCGTATCCCGATCAACAAATCGCCCGGCTCCTTGTGCGTGATCAGTTTCCGGGCAATTCCAAGCACTTCCGGGTCATGCCAGTCGCTCAGCGTGTTCATTGCCAGCGACATCAGGACCCCGCCCGACAACGCGATCTCCCGAAGCTGGGGAGCCGTGGAATGGTTCTCGTACCGCACCAACCCCTCGACAGCGTTACTCGAAACCAGCAGGTCCTGATCGTCGGTGGCCTTGCGCAAGGCATCGATGTACTCCGGCTTCTGCATGGAACCCAGCTCCCGTGCCGCAACGGCGCGGGCCGAGGCGTCGCGCTCGCCCAACGCGTCCAGTAGTTCCGCCCCGGCCCCCGCAAGCCGCAGATTCTCCCCGGCGCACGACTGCAGCCGGACATCCGCCAACATGGACCGCATTGCGGCCAACACCTCCGGGGACCGGTTGCCGCGAAGCGCCTGGCACGCCTCGTTGCGCTGCGTGGTGTTCAAACGGGAGTCGTTGAAACGCTCCAAGTCCCCCGCCAGCGCGGGCAGCGCACAAAAAGCCACGAAAATCGCGATCCGCATCTACGAAAGCTCCTTTACATCCAACGCCGGGTTCAACTGGCGCGCCTTCCGGAACAGTTCCTGCGCTTCCTTCGTATGCCCAAGCGCCTGTTCGATCAGGCTCGCATGGTAGTAGAACGCGGCTTCGGGCGTCTTCAACTTCATCGCCTTCGCCATCGCCTCGGCCGCCTCCACGTGCTTGCCGTTCTTGTGGAGCGCCCACGCCAACGCATCGTAGGTGTAGATGTCGCCCCGGACTTCCAATTCATTCCGCGCCAGTTCCAGCGCGCGGTCCAGATTCCAGTCGTGGTCGGCGTAGATCATGGCGATATTTCGGTTGGCCTTCTCCTGCGCCGCTTGCCCAACCTGGTCGATCACCATCACCATTTCCTTCTGCTTGGCTGCTTCCTTGGAGTCTCCTGCGGCGGTGTAATAGTCGTACAGCGCGGCTGCATAGTCGGGCAGGGGAGTGGCCTGCTTGGCGCGCAGCATCCACGAAATCGCAACCTTCCAATCCTTCTGGGCGGCGGCAACCTGCGCGATACCCGCAAGCGCCGGGTGGTAATTCGGGAACCGCCGCAGCGCGGACTGGAAGGCATCACCGGCCTCCTTCAACGTACCGGTTTTCAGTAGAATTTTCCCCAGCTCAACCTCGCACCACGCCGTGTTCTCGGCCATAGGGCTACCTGCGGAAATCGCCATCTTCATGATCTTCACCGCACTTTCGGTGTCGTTGTAGAGGAACCGGAAGTACGCCGCACGGTTGTAGCTGGAAAGATCGGGCCGAATGTTCACCATTTTCTGAATCGCCTCGGCGGCACCCTCGTAGTCGCCCATCTCCGTCAGCGCATCCCCCAGTGTTCCCCAGTTCCACGAATCGTTCGGAGCCGAAGCCGTCAGCTTCCGGGAATATTCCGCAGCCAGCCTGAAGTCGTGGCGCTCCAGCGCGATCTCCGTCCGCAGGCGCATGGCCTCGTAATTCTTGGCATCGACCGCCAAAACCTCGGCTAGAATCTGCGACGCACGTTCCAAATAACTGAAATCCACAGTTTCGCGGACTTTCTGGATGTACGACCCGGCCAGCAAATTGCGGTAGTGCAGCACGTCCGGTTGCGCCTTCACCAATGTTTCATACATCGAAATGTGTTCGTCGGTCTTCAACGATGACGTCGATTCCGTCAGCATCCTGTCTTGGAACGCCTGCGCGAGGCGGTCGGCCCCGGAGCGGGTCTGGCCGTAAAGGCTTGCTGCGACGAGAACTAGAAATGCGGTTTTCATGAAGTCTCCTGCGATTCGCTCAAGAAATGCGGGGACGGGCCGTTTCCAGCCCGTCCCTGCGGTCAAACTACTGTCCGGTCGCCATCCCCCGGCCGTTGGTGCCCTCAATCTGGCTATGCTTGTAGCCGGCGTGGGGAGCCGCATGGAAGGGGAACTTCGCCTGCAGGGGAACATCGTTCGAGTTCACACCGTCGCCCAACTGGTTGTTGGGGGCGTTGCCGTAACCCGGAACCAGCACTCCGGCCAAGGCGCGGAAGCCGATGTCGACAACGTCGTCGATCGGCCGGCGTCCACCAAAGGGCCACCCGGCGTTGTCACCAGCCAACGGTCCCAGTCGGTTTTGGCTCGCCATCGGTGTCGGGGCGATCGTCAGGTCGATCCGGTTGATGTCCGGGATGAAGACGCCCATCAGATCCGTACGGGGAGCTGTCGGAACCTTCAAACCGAAAACGCCGTTCAGGATGCCGCTGGCGAAGAACGGATCGCCGATGAACTGTGCGAACTGCTTGTCGTTGGCCGGATCGCTGCGGTTCCAGTAGTCCTTCATCGGGAGCGGAATCAGCGCTTCCACCGTCAGCGGGTTGCCGACACGGTCCACCTGCACGTAATTGCCGTAGAAGACCGGGTCGGACGGGCTCGGACGGACGGTCACGATCTGGCGGTGCGTCGATGCCCACACACCGACCTTGGCGTTCGCGGCCTTCGGATCGGTGGGCGTAGAACCATCCGCAGTCAGGAACGAGATCGGCACTTCCACAGCGATCAGGCTGATGTTGTAGCCCGCAAAGCCGTCCACCGCAGCCGGAGCTGCCGCGCCGTTTCCGGTATCGGCGGCACCCGCAAGAACCGGGGCCGGGGACCGGAAGTTCAAAGTGTCGAACGTGGCACCGCTATCGAAATAGAACGCGTCGTCGCGCGGACCGGCAAACACCCGCATCCCGTTGGCGAGCGTGAACACGGAGGGTTGGCCGAAGGTCGCCTCATAGTTCGGCGTCGATTTCGGCCCGAGGTTTGGCGGCGCAACCGACAGCGGGTGGCCGTTGGCGTCCGTGCTGATGTAGGTCGCCTGGCCCGTCTTCAGGTTGCGGATCACCACAGTATAGGTCTGGTACAGGAAGATGCCGGGGTCGTCGATGCCCTTCATCGCGCCGAAATACGACACGAAGGTGGGGTTGGGGCGGAGTTGGGTCTGGAAAACGAGGTCCACCTGGATATCGGGGTTGCCGTCCAAGCCCCTTGAGTTGTTGACGTTGAATCGGTACAGCACGCTGTCCGAAAACTTGTAGTAGCTGGGACCATTGTCCGGATTCTGGAATCCCTGCACGCTCATGCTCATCACAACGCGGTCGGACTTGCCCTGTTCGTAACTGCGGAACACGTACAGGTCATTCAGATTCGCGGTCTGGTCTTCGAGCAAAAGCGGGCCGTTGCGGTGGCTGGCGGCGAAAACCGGTGCGCAGGCCAGAACGGCGAGGGCGGCGGTACGCCGGACGTTTAAGAACATAAAAGCTCTTTCTCCTTTTTCTTCAGCGGCCCGCTTGTCGCTGTGCGGTCCGCCTTCAGCACTGTGTACGGTGGGGTTGGCGGAACGGATTTAAGGATCGAAAGAAAATTCTTGGCGAAAATTCAAATCCAACGCCCCTCCCGCACTCGTACTGCATGGTGATACGATTTTCAAAATCGTGATACCGTAAAGGAAGGTAGCCATGTTCCGAGACCTTAGTGCCCTCGTGTTTGCCTTGGCTGCAGCGGCAATCCCCGTCGCCGCTCAGAAGCCGGAAATCGCCGGAGTCGTGATGGACCTGCAAGGTGCCGCCGTCTCCAACGCAGCCGTCCATTTGAGGGGGAGCACGGGCGAAATCGGTTTGGCTAGGACCGACGCGGCTGGCCGGTTCCGCTTCCAAGGGCTTCCCGCTGGAACCTATCAGGTCGCTGCCGACGCCCTTGGTTTTGAGCCGGTCTCGCGTGACCTCGAATTCCCCGCGCAAGGCAACGTCGACCTCCGATTCATCCGCATCCAGGCCCGTACCCAAAGCCTCGTAGTTACCGGCAGGACGATCGAGCCAACCATCGACCTCCGCAACTCCGAAGTCTTTAACCGGACCCTATTCACGCGCGACGACCAAGTCTTCCAGCAACTGAATGCAGGTATCAACGCCGGACAGCACGAGGGCGGCGGAAAATCGCTCGAAATCCGCCGTTTCGGGTTCAACCTGGACCACGGAGGCGTCAATGGCGGCCTCAAGGTGCTCCTCGACGACGTCCAGCAGAACCAAGGCACCCAAGGGCACGGCCAAGGCTATCTGGGGGCGCTCAAGGCACTCAGCCCGGAACTGATTCAGGAGGTGACCGTTGTCAATGGCCCCTTTAGTCCCGAATACGGCGATTTCAGCGGCCTCGGAGTGGTGCACATCAAACAGCGGGAGTCGCTGCCGGACCAGTACACGGTCAAATTCGAGGCCGGGCGGTTCAACGCCAAGCGCGGCTTCATTGGCTACAGCCCAGATTCCACCAAGCTCGATTCCTACGTTGCCTATGATGGCTCCTACACCGACGGGCCGTTCCTGAGCCCAGGCCGCTACCGTCGCGACAACGTCAACGCCAACCTGACGCGGGCCGTCGGGCAAAACCGTAAGGCCGGGCTCCGATTCATCTTCGGGCGCAACAACTTTGATTCTTCCGGGCAGCTTCCACTGGATCTTGTCGCGGCTGGCAGCTTGGACCGCTTCGGCTACATCGACCCCACAGACGGCGGACGCGTCCGCTTGGGAACGCTCTCGGCCTATTTCAGCCAGTCCGGCAATGACGGCTCCACCTTCCGGGCCGACGCCTTCCTCGGTCGCTCCCTGTTCGACCTCTACTCGAATTTCACCTATTACCTGGCTGATCCGGTGAACGGCGACGCCTTCCAGCAGCACGATTCCCGGCTCCAGGAGGGTGCCAGCGTCCGCTATTCCCGGCCCCACCACCTGGGCAAAGTGCTGGCGAACTTCATAGCCGGAAGCAACTTCCACGACAACCAGATCAACGTCGGCCTCTACCCCCGCGACGGACGCACCCCCACCGGTGTGACCACCCGCGCCCATGCCCACGTCACCAACGAAGCCGGCTACGCCCAGGAATCCGTCCAGCTGCTGAACGGGCGGTTGCTGCTGGGCGGCGGTGTCCGGTTCGATGAATTCCGCTATACGGTCACGGATTTTATCGATCCGACCTCGGGCGGAACCCGCAATGCCGGTCGCTGGCAGGGCAAGGCCAATGCCGCGTTCACGCCCGCAAAGCGCGTCCCGCTCACCTTGCACGCCAATTACGGCCGTGGAATCAATAGTGTGGACGCGCGAGGTGTGGTCCAGAACCCCACCCAGCCCCGAATCGCCGTCACCGATTTCTACCAGGTTGGCACCGCCTCCAACTTCGGACGCTTCTCCCTCAGCGCCGACGCATTCCTGATCGACCACTCGAACGAACAGGTCTACATCCCCGACGATGGCAGCTTCGAGTTCAAAGGTCCCAGCCGCGCCTACGGTTTCGAGACCAAGGCGTCCATGGAACTCACCCACCACCTGTCGCTCAACGGTGGCATCACGAAGGTATCCAACGCCTTCTTCCGTGGCGGCCCGGAGCGTATCTATGTCGATTCCGCCCCCCATTTCGTGGCCAACGCGGCGCTCACGCTTGCCGGATGGCACAACTGGAGCGGCTCGGCGAGAATGCGGGAAATCAACCACTACCGGCTGGACGGCGGGGACGCCTCCATTGTCGCCAGCGGACACACGGTTTTCGACCTTGGTGCCTCGCGCAGGATCAACCGGCACATCGACCTGAATCTGAGCGTGGACAACGCCGGAAACCGGGCGTACTACGAAACGCAGAACTATTTCGAATCCCGCGTTTCACCCACGGCTCCAGTGGTGGCGCGCATCCACGGAACACCCGGCTACCCAATCACGGTGGCCGCAGGAGTTACTGTGCGCTTCGGAGGAAAGTAGTCAGCGCAACTTCAGAAACGCAATCGAGCCCTTGGGTCCAACCGCCCAAGCCGATCCGTCGGGCGCAACGGAAATCGCGTTGTAGGCCTTCGAGTCAAACGTGCGCCAATTCGCTCCGCCGTCATTCGAAACATCCGACCCGGACGTCCCCGTCGTGACCCAAGTCTTAGCCTTGGGAATGTACGCAACCGAGGAACGGTATCCGGCGGGCGGTGTCCCCTTGGCCGCGACCCACGTTAGCCCACCGTCACTCGTTATTGCGATGTTGCCATCCGTCTCGGTCGCCTTGGTGTATTCGCCGCCGACGACAATGCCGTGTTGGCGGTCGGAAAACGCGATGGAAAAGATCCCGGCGCTGGAGGAATCCTTGCGGATCGGCGTATCCACCACCTTCCAAGTGCCGCCGCCGTTGTTGGAAATGTAGACACGCCCGGTACCCTTGCCACCGGTTGCGATCCGAACATTCTTTCCGTCCAGTGAGATACAGGAATTGCTTGCGGCGAAACCACCCTCCCCCGCTACGGCTGGAGGTAGAACCACCTTCGTCCAATGGATACCGCCGTCCGAGGTGCGGAACAGCGTCATCTGCCCACCGACCTGGTCCCCCATCAAAAGACCATGTTGCCGGTCCCCGAATGCGATGGAGTCAAAGAATCCGGTTGGATCGGGATTTTGGAACAGCAGGTTCCACGTTTTCCCTGCGTCCGTGGTCGCGAAGATCTTGGATTTGTCGCCCGGCCCGCTGCTCATCACCACGACCGATTTCGCGTCAAACGCCCGGATGCCCCGAAAGTCCAAGCCATCGGCACCGGGCACGGACCCCACCTGCCAAGTTGTCCCGCCATCGGTAGTCCTGAGCCAGGATCCACCCGTGCCGCTTGCCCAGACCACACCTCCGCCCAAGGCGCTTACCCCGCGCAGCGATGCCGTGCTGCCGCTCTGCTGTGGTATCCAAGTCTGGCCGGGGCAAGCGGCATAACCAAGCAGGAACAAAAGTGCGGTCTTCATCATGAAATACCCCTAGTAGAAGCTTTGCCGGTGCTTCTTTGCCTCGTCCAAGCGCTTGCAGGCTTCCGCATAGCGGGCCATTTCGTCCTCGTCGGGCTTGTTCGGAGCCTTGATGGCGCTATGCGCCTCCTTGTGCTCCAGCACGGCGGCTTTCAATTCGGCGCCTGCCTTTTCGAAAGCTTCACTCATGGCATTCACCCTACCACACGACGAAACCCTTCCGGCTGCCGACAGGATTACGCCGCGACCGACTTCGACGCCTTGGATTTTTTCACCGGCGGTGCC
>CAITMP010000296.1 GCA_903893525.1 uncultured Acidobacteriia bacterium
GCATCCACCCTTTTGAGCAGGTGTCTCTGGTGGAGCTACTTACAGAACATGCATCCCAAGATAATGGACCCATTACTCCTAACCAGTTGATGTTGTGGCAGTAATGACCGGATGGTTGTGTATACAACCACAGCGGCTTGGGCGGTGGTGGCGAGGACGAGGGCTGCGAGCACGGCCAATCGGAGGGACTTGGTGGATTGATTCATTGTAGGAATGGAGACTTGTTAGGTGCAGAAACTCATTTCATCCTCGAAACCTTTTTTTACCTAGAAGTTAAAGTTGAAAAAAGTGGCTGAGTTTTGTAACGGCTACACGGACATCTATCTGGCACAGCAGCGCGCGCATCGTGGCGGAGGACGGCCGGTCAAACTAGCCATCAAAGTCCGGGGAAGGAGTTCACGCGTGCCCTTGGTAGATGCCGTCGCCTTGAGCTCCCGTGGGCGCTGGAAGCGGCGCGGCGCTGCTGCCCGAAGTCACCGGAGCCGGAAACGGAATGACCCGCTGGGCTTCGGCCTGCTTCTCGTATTCCCCTAGGGAGGGAATGATGACGTGCGCGTGGCGGGCATAGGCGCGGTGGACCGCCTTGCTGTTGTGGCCGAGGGCCTGTTGGGCGAAGCGCTCGGGATACCCGGCCGACTTGGCGCGCTCGGCCCAGGCGTAGCGGTAGGAGTGCAAGGTCACCCCGGAGATCTTGAGCCCGCGGCAACGCTGCTTGAACTCGGTGGCGCGGTCGGCAGCGCGCACGCCGCGCAGGTAGGGGAAAAGCGGCCCACGGGCCGGAAGGCAGCGGAGCACGGCGGCGACGGTTTCGTCGAAACGAACGGCCGCGTGCTCGCCCGACTTCTTGCGGGTGTAGCTGATGATGCGGTTGGGCCAGTCGATGTTGTCCGCCTCCAGGAGCGCGATGTCGGTCTGTGAGGCACCGAGGTGCCACGCCATCTCGTAGAACGCCCGGCGCTCTTCGTTGCCTTCGCGGGCGACGATTGCCCGGTGCTCGTCATGGGTGATGGCGCGCTTGGACTGGTAGCGGACGGCGGGCCACTGCTTCTTGGGGATGACTGGCCACGGGAGCCAGCCCATGTCCAACGCGAAGTTGTGCAGTCGGCGCAGGTAGACGTTGGTTGAGACGGTGCCGACGGCGAGGACGCGCAGGAACTGCTCGGCCTTGGTTTCGACGACGGGCAACTTGCGCAGCGGCGCGAAGGCGCGGTCCTTGATGGCCGTGTCCCAGCGGGAGCGGGTGTCGCCCTTTTTGGTCCGCACCAGTTCCGCCATGACGAATTCCCAATCGCGGGTGGCGGCGGCGGAATCCCCGGCCTTCCAGTAGACGCGGGCGAGCTGAAGGCTGAAGGCGGGGGAGGTGTCCGTTTCGTTGCGCGCGGCGACGAGCCGGTAGGCCTCCGTCTTGTCGCGGGTGTGCAGGGACTCCTGCTTCTTGGTGTCGAGATCCTCGACGTAGTAGGTGCCCCAACCACGACGAAAGACCCGGTAGCGCTGTTTCATCTCGATTCGCATGGATTCGAGTCTACCTCGCGAACCGAAACCCTGTGAACCGGCAGTGGGAGCGCGGTGAACGGGTAGTCGGGGTGTAGTGCCCGGGTAGCCGATTCACTGAAGAATCCACTGAAGGTTCGGC
>CAITMP010000297.1 GCA_903893525.1 uncultured Acidobacteriia bacterium
GCCAGTGCCCGCCAACTATCGGACTGGTCCAATCTCCAGGAAATGGGCGGCAAGGAATCGGGACTCACGGCTGAATATCGGCGTTGTGGGCAGCGGCGATTCGGGACACTTCGTCGCGGACCAGCGGGTGGATGTCGTACCAATCCTCGCCATTGCGGAGGTTGAGGACAATATGGGAATCGAGAAAGCGGGTCAGGCGGCTGATGTCCTGGTCGGTACCGGTCGGGATGGGACTGGAGCGCTCACGCATGAACCTGTCGAGCCAGACGGCGTCGTCGACGGCGATGGGAAGGAAGCTGGAGCGAACCTCCACAATTGCTCGGTCGATGATCTTCGGGCTGGCGGGCAGCTGATCAATCAGCAGAATGATCTCACGGAAGAGGCGCAGGAGATCGCGAAAATGTCCCCCGCTGACGAGTATCAACTGTTGGATGGCGGCCGCATGGTTGGGGCCGAGAAGCCGGAGGTCGCCGTCGGCACCCAAGCGCTTTTGCAGCAGATCCACAAGAGCGGCAATACCCTCCTCGCAACGGGTTCGGGCCTCGTCGTTGTGCCAGGTCCGAACGGCGGGGATCACTTCCATATCCACACCGTTGAGCAGGAACTTCAACCACGGCGGCACCGTGTAGACCATATGCAGGTAGGGGATCGACAGCATCGACTGGTGGTTGGTGAAGAGCAGTTCCACGCTGCGGCTCACGGAGTTCTCATTCAACAGGGAGCCCCGGATCTGCTCCAGGGAATCGAAGATGAAAACCACCTGAGTGCCGGGCCGTTTGCGCTGGATTGCCTTGTAACCGTCCTCGAAAAAGGCGGCCACGTCGTCACGCAAGGAGCCGATGCGGTCCGACAGTGCGTCTGCCAAACGTTGGCGGAAGGATGGGGTGCTCTTCAGTTCGAGCTTGAGGGATGCGCCGGCCTTGACGGGGTCGGCATCGAGCTTGGCGGTGATCTCCTTCAACTCGACGTCGGTTTTGGTGAGCCAGTGGACCAGGCGGGTCCAATAGTTTTCGCCCGCGATGTCCATACCGTTTTCGCCGAGTGCATCGCTGAAGGCACCGGCCAAGGCGATGAGGAGGTCCGATATGGCGATGGGCAAGGCTGAGTTGACGTACTGGATGGCGTCGGCGTAGAGAACGAAATAGCCACGCGATTCCAGATGGGCGCGGAGGCGGTTGAGTTCGGTCGTCTTGCCGGACCCACGGAAACCGGAAAAAAAGATCGTGCTCTCGCCGTCTGAAAGCTGGATCTTGCGGAAGACCTTGGCTACGGGGTCGACGCAATCGGGACGGTCGTAAACGGGTTCGTAGCGGGCATCGCCGGGACGAAGGGGCTCATCGGGCTTCAGGTTGTTGAAGACCTTTTTGAGGAATTTCTCGTCGTCGGGCGTCAAGGGCATAGACAAGTCAAGTATACCGGTGGAGGCTCGGGTTGCAGGGCCAGCGAGTTGTTCCTGCAGAACGGAATCGACCGGTGGGGAGGGGGAGTAATAGGTGCAAGCGGCAGTGCGCGCCGGGCTAGCTTTTCTCAGGATGATCCCCCCGGTTTGCGTCACCCCCACGATAAACTCTTCTGGTAGCAATGTAGAAATCGGCAAGTCGGCTCCGACCTGCTTGTGCAACCACGCCGAAGATCGGCGAACGAACGGAGAGAAACACAAATGAAATTCATCTTGATGATGCACATGAAAAACGACGCGGCGAGCCAGTCCGAGGGGATCATGACTTGGCCACCCGAGGACATCCAAGCCCACATTCAGTTCATGATCGGTCTCAACCGGAAACTCAAGGACGCCGGGGAACTGGTCTCCGCCGAAGGGCTTTCGTGGCCCAGCGAGGCCGTCATCGTCCGGGCCGCCAAGGATGGCCAGCCTGTCACCGACGGAATCTTCCCTGAATCGAAGGAGTTTCTCATCGGCTACTGGATTATCGACGTCGAAACAGCCGGGCGGGCGCACGCCGTCGCGGCGGAGGCGTCGTCGGCCCCGGGCAAGTGCGGCGTTCCGCTGAATATGCCGATCGAAGTGCGTCAAATCATGGACTGCCCGCCCGAATTCCTGCCGTGATCGAGACCCGAATCGAGCACCTGCTGCGTCAGGGATTTTCAGGCCGCAGAAGACGCGGTGCAGGACGTTGCGGTGCATGGGCGCTTCCATGAAGTGGCCGGATCAACCGCCTTGCTTGCCCGCGCCGCCGGACTGCGCGAATTTTCCAAACTCCGGTGTGAGTTCCTCTCCCAATTTGCGGGTGGACTTCGCTTAAAATACTTGAGGGACCGAAATCAGCCCCCACAGCCAGGAACGAGATGTCCAGTATGTCCTCCAGAACACGACGCATCCTGATTCTGGCCCCCTTCAGCCTGAACCCCTTGGACACCACGGCAGCCACAACGCCACGCTACAGGGCATGGGATTGGAACAGATGGTGAGCGACGACCTGGTGGCCATGATTCCTGTCGACCATGAAATGGCCGTCAAGAAGAAGTGGGGCCGCATGCCCCTGCCGGAACTGGTGGGACGCTTTGCGACGAAGACCAAGGGCCGGTTGCTGCGGGTCGACGACCAGGCAACCAGCACTGAAGCCTTGGTTTCGATGAAGCCGGACTCCACCGACCAGGAGACTTGGACTACGTTCACGAACCGCGTCAGAGTCGCGGAACTGTTCTACGAAATTTCATTCCCATGACCACAAACCCGACCCGCCGCACTATTCTCGCGTCCCTGGCCACACCGGCGCTGTTCCCCGCCCTTGCGGCCGAGCCTTGCCGTTGCGCCACCAAGGTCTATGATTGCGCCGTCCATTTCTACGACACCTCGCGTCCGCAAGGAGTGCCTTGGCCATCGCCGAAGGAACCCATTCTCTACAAGCCGACCCTCCCTGACCGCTATCTATCGGCAATCCGACCATTCCAGGTCGATGGCGTGGTGGCAATCGAAGCCAGCCCCTGGCTTGAGGACAACCTCTGGCTGCTGAATCTGGGCGACCGGACCCCGCTCATCAAGGCCGTCGTCGGCAACATCGCGCCCGCGCATCCCGATTTCCGTGCCGCCGTGGACCGTTTCAGCAAGCACCCCCTGTGGCGCGGCATACGCATCGGCGCGGCAGTAATTCCAAAATTCCTGAGCGACCCGCAGGCCATGGCCGACCTCCGCATCCTGATGGAGAAGGGACTTTCCTTGGACGTGCTCGTCAGCCAGCCGGTCTACGACCAAATTGGCAAGCTCTCGGAGCTCCTGCCGGACCTCAAGATCATGGTGGGGCACCTGCCCTTGGACGACGCCACCGGCATACGTGCCTGCGCGGGAAGTAAGAATGTGTTCGCCAAGGTCTCGGGGGTGGTAAGGAAATCCGGCGAAGTCCCGAAAACCCGGTTGGCGGAGCTCTGGGATGTCTTCGGACCTGATCGCACGGTTTACGCCAGCAACTGGCCCACGAGCGACATGATCGCGGCGTACCCCAATGTGCAGGGCACCATCGAGGATTATCTCGGGAGCCAGCCGGCCGACTTGCGCGAACGATTCTTCTGGAAGAATGCGGCGGCGTTCTACCGGCTTACATAGACCCCATTGGCGGGCATCGCGAGGAACGGCGTGTCGGCAATAAAAATCGAGCCCGACATCGGAGCCAATGCCCGGATTTCCGGTGCCATCCCCTCCAGCGCTGTCGTGAAAAGCAGTTTCACCTGCCCGTCGCGTTCCACAAACTCCGGGCACGTCACGCGTGGAGCACCCGGCACCACCCATCGGCACAGGACCTCTCCGTCCGAAATGCGAATCTGCCATGCTTCGCCATCGGCCACCGCCCCGGGGTTGAAGAAAGCGACAATGACGCTTTCGCCCTCCCCTGCCCCGTCGCAAGCGGGGGCGGAGCGCATGCCGTCCGGATATGCCGGAAGGGAATCCGGTGACACCACCAGCGAGGAGTCCAGCACGGTCCGCAAATCCGCATCCATCCGGTAGCGGGTGATCGTCTTCGGCGTGGAATCAATGTCGATTAGGGTTGCGCCCTCGCCATCGCTCCGCAGCACCTTGCCATTCGAGCACGTCTGGCCGCCAATCACGGTCCGAATCGCATTGGTACGCGGATCGAAATGGTAAAGCGCAGCAATCGGGCGATTGAATTCCAAATGCTTGGTGCCGAAGAGAACTCCGCCATCGACCGCCAAACCGTCGTTGATAATCACGCTCTCGTCGTCCTGCAACGACGCACCCGTCTCCTCAACGGCGCCCGTTCGGAGATCCAGGTACACCAACCGCCTTTCCAACCCGACCAGCACAACACCCGGTTCCGAGGTCTCCGCAAAGAACCCCGGCCGACCGGGTAGCACGTGGCTGACGTTGACCCGCGTAGCCAGATCCAGAACGTTCATGCTGCCGTACCGCAGCCCGTCGCCATGTTGAATCGCCACCCACCCCAAGCTTGGCGGTCCCGGACAATTCCGCAGCACGTGCGGACCCTCCGGCAAATAACGAAGTTCCTCGCTATCGGGGACAAAAAACGGTGCCGCCTTAAATTCCTGTATCATGCCAATGCCAAGGTATCGCCAAGATCCCGTTGGTGCGCCTTGAGGAGTTGCGCCAATTCCGCCTTTACGTCGGCCAGACCGGGTTCGGCGGACAAATCATGCATCTCCCAGGGGTCCTGGGCCAAATCGAAAAGCTGCGTACGCCCCGCCTTCGGGTACACGATCAGCTTGTGGGTTTTCGTTCGGACGGAGCGCTGGAAGTCGCGGTAGTAACAGAACACACTTTCC
>CAITMP010000298.1 GCA_903893525.1 uncultured Acidobacteriia bacterium
GCATCCACCAGCATGGGGACCTCGGTGGCCGGGTCCGCCGGACGCACCAGCATCGACGCGAGGAACGCATCGGGACGCAGATTCTCGATCTTGTTCTGCGAAACTGCCGGGGCGCTGTTCGACCCGTGCACGTACAAATTCTTCTGGGTCAGGTGGAAACGGAAATCCACACCGTCGGAAACCATGTCGAACGCCTTGGTCCGCACCACGGGAGCCAGGCCGATGATGCGAATCCTCGAGGGCTTGCTGAACAGCACAAATCCCTTGACGTCCTTGATCTCCGTAATTTGACCCTTGTACACACTTCCAGACGAAGGAGTCATGTCGACCGTTGCCTGAAAGGAATCGATCGCACCGTATACCTTCGCGATCCTCTCGTTGAGCTCCTCCTTGGTCGCGGTCAACAGGGTTTGGGACGCCGAAACGGGTTTTCCGTGCCGGAGAATCGTCCGCGACCTGAGGAACGCGCCACAGGAACTCGACAGAAAGGCAAGAATGAGTGCAAGAGCAGCCGGTGCAAGCCGGCGCAATTTGCGCATCGCTTCATTGTAAGATGCGCGAATCCAGCGTTACGGTTCCGTAAAGTCTAGTCAGGTTCCAGGATGCAGACCTCGCGGAGATTCCGGTACTTCTCGGCAAAGTCCAGTCCATAGCCCACCACGAACTCGTCGGGAATCGGGAACCCGATGTACGCGGCATCCACGGGCTTCAAACGGCGCGACGGCTTGTCCAGCAAGGTAGCCACCCGGACCGACTTCGGCTGGCGGCTCTTCAGCACCGAGATCAGATAGTTCAGCGTGATTCCGGTGTCGATGATGTCCTCGACGATCAGCACATCCGCCCCTTCGAGCGAGATGTCCAAGTCTTTGATGATCTTGACTTCGCCGGAACTCGTCTTCTCCTTGCCGTAGCTGGAGATGCTCATGAAATCCAGATACGTGTCGCGCTGGACCGCCCTGGCAAGGTCGGCGAGGAAAAAGCACGCGCCCTTCAGGATGCAGATTAGATAGAGCGTGCCGTCCGGGTAGTCGGCATCGATCTGCGCGCCGATTTCACGGATGCGCTGCTGGATCTGGTCTTCGGAAATTAGGGTTCTGAGCGCCATGCTGGGTCTCTATGCGTGAAGATCTTTATTGTAAAGCGACCGCGCGGACCGAGTCCCCGGCGCAATGCGGACCTTCGCATTTGCTATCCTGTGGGATCAAGGCCACTTGTAGGAAAGAGTCTTAACCAGAACCATGTCAGGGCACTCAAAATGGGCGACAATCAAGCATAAGAAAGCCGCCACAGACGCCAAGCGCGGCAAGATTTTCACCCGCCTCATCAAAGAAATCCAGATCGCGGCCCGTTCCGGCGGAGACCCCGACGGCAACCCCCGCCTCCGCACCGCCATCACCGCCGCCAAAGGCGTGTCGATGCCTTCCGACAACATCAAAAAGGCGATCATGCGCGGCACCGGCGAGTTGGAGGGCGGCCAGATCGACGAAATCATGTTCGAAGGCTACGGCCCCGGCGGCGCGGCAGTCCTCGTGATGGTTGCAACCGACAACCGCAACCGGACCGTGGCCGAAATTCGGCACATGTTCGGCAAGCAGGGCGGGAACTTGGGCGAACAGGGCAGCGTCGCGTGGATGTTTGAACGCAAGAGCCAGATAGTTCTGGAGAAGGACCAGGCCGACGAGGATACCCTGATGGGAATCGTTCTCGACGCCGGTGCGGACGACTTGAAGGACTCGGGCGACAGCTGGGAAGTGCTCTCGGATCCCGCCGTCCACGATGCGGTCCTTGAGGCCATCAAGAAGGCTGGCTTGGAGACCGTCTCGGCGGAAGCCGTAGCCATGGTGCCCAAAAATCTAATCATGGTGGAGGGCAAGAACGCAGCAGCCATGTTGCGGCTGACCGACGCTCTGGAAGACCACGACGACGTCCAAAACGTTTATTCGAACTTCGACATCGCCGACGAAGAAGAGTAGGTTTGTCCCCCCGGCAGCTGTCCCTCCAGAGGGTGCTCGGAATCGATTGCGGCACCGAACGCACCGGGTATGGGGTGATCGATTCCGATGGGCGGACCCATCGCCTTGTAACGCACGGGTGCATCACTTCGTCCACCAAGGACCCGCTGGAAAAGCGCTTGCTCAACATCGCGAGCGCTCTCCGGTCCCTATTCGCGGAATTTCGGCCGGACCATGCGGCGGTGGAGGAAGTCTTCTTCTCCGTGAATGCACGCAGCGCCCTGAAGCTGTCCCATGTCCGGGGGGTGGCGTTGTTGACGGTCGCGGAGGCCTCGGTCGGATTTGCGGAATACTCGCCGTTGGAGGTGAAGATGAGC